>JANOEF010000535.1:0-2275 GCA_031413075.1 Acidobacteriota bacterium
CGTTTGGCGACCTCGGAAAAACTCGAAGACATTGATTCAGCAGTATTGGCATTGATTGGTTCATTAGCTTTGGCGCGATTTTCCGAGACCAGAACTCCGACTCCAATTCCAATTATCAAACAAAAGATCGCCACCGCAGAAAACAAAATAAAGACTTTTCGCATCAGATTTTGTTCAATTTTAGCAGCCATCTCAGAAACGGGTTTTGACATATTAATACCTCTCAGTAAATAAATTTGTTTTGAGTATAACTAAATAAAGTAATAATCGTAAAGGGAAATCTTTTTCAAACTTTGATTGATCTTTTTTAGTCTAAATGTTTAGTGTAGTTAAGGAGATTTAGGGTTGTATGAAACTTAAAATTATCAGTTTTTTATTCATTTGTTTATTTATCTTCGGCGGATTGATCGTCATTTCCAAACGCCAAACAATGGCTCAAACCGCTAATTTAGACGTTTCGCGCAATATTCAGTATGCGGTGCGGGAAAATGTCAATGCCAATCTGACGAGCCTCGATATTTACGCCCCCCCCAATGCCAAAAAAGCTCCGGTCATGATTATGATCCATGGCGGCGGCTGGCGGATGGGAGACAAAATCAACCGTGGGCTAAATCAGCATAAGATTCCGTTTTTCACCGATCAGGGATTTATTTACCTCAGCATCAATTATCGGTTGTCGCCTGCTATCCAGCATCCGGCGCATATTGAGGACGTGGCGGAAGCGGTCGTCTGGGTCAGCGATAATATTGAAAAATACGGCGGTGATAAAAACAAAATCTTTGTCATGGGTCATTCGGCCGGAGCGCATCTGGCGGCGCTGGTTGCGGTGGATGAACGTCGTCTGCAAAAACACAAAAAAGATCTGGGAATTATTAAAGGCGTCATTCTGTTGGATGGAGCCGGCTATGACATTCCGACTCAAATGAAGGGTTTGGCGTTTTTTCAGGGCTTCACGCTGGATATGTATGAAAATGCTTTTACTAAAGATGTGACGGTTCAAAAAGATGCCTCGCCCTTTTACCACATCGAAAAAGGCAAAAAGATTCCCCCATTTTTAATTTTTACCGCCGGAAGCCGGATTGCCTCTCAAAATCAAGCAGAAAAGATGGTTGAAGCTCTGACGGGAATTGGCGTCCAGGCCGAATCCATTAATGATCCAACCAAAATCCACAGCACCATCAATACTCAATTTGGAGTCGCGGATGAAATGATCACTAAAAAATCGAAAGAATTTTTGGAAGCGATTCTGAAAAAATAATAACTCGGCACCTATCCACAATTGACACTGGATACTGAAGAAAACCTGCAAACCAAACTTGCTCAAATATTTACCAGCATTTTTATTTTCAATCTGCCGCATTTTTTTGCTTACCTGCACTAAATTATGGTTTGAGCAACACTTTCATCGTCCCCTTTTGCTGTGCCTTCGCAATAGCTTCAATTCCCTTTCCGAGGGCAAACTCGGCGGAAATAAAACTTTCGACATCTACTTTTCCATCCCTCAAGAGTTCAAGCGCAGGGGCAAAACGCCCGCAGCGTGAACCGACGATGGTAATTTCGTCCACCACGACTCGCCACATCTCCAGATTGGTCTTTCCTTGAAAAGTTGATTTCAAAACCAATTTGCCGCGTGGGCGGAGTAAATCCAGAGCAGTCGAAAACCCCGATTCCGACCCGCTGGCTTCGACCACCACCTCAAAAGTTTGATTCAGTTTCGGCGCATTTTCCAATAACACCACTTCGACCCCTCGCTTTTCGGCAACCCGCATTTTGTCTTGGTGTTTTCCGATCAGAAAGGTATTTTTGCTGGCTAACGCCATGGTTTGCGCGCAAAGAATACCAAGTTTGCCGTCACCGATGACCGCCACCCGTGTTTCGGGCAGAACCGAAACTTGCTCTAAAATTCCATATGCCGCCGCGAGAGGTTCAGTAAAAACTGCCGCTTCATCCGAAACATTGGCCGGGACTTCCAGAAGATTTACGTTCGGCAAACTGACAAACTCGGCGTGTGCCCCGTCACGCCCGTGAATGCCTAAAACAGTTCGTTCCGGGCAATGGCGTGAGTCACCGCTTCGGCAGAGACCGCACTGCCCGCAACCGGCGTTTATTTCGCCGACTACTCTTTTTCCGATCAAATTTTTATCGCTTGACTCTTCGACAATCCCGACAAATTCGTGTCCGATGGTGCCGCTAAAACCGGCATAGCCCCTAATGATTTCGAGGTCGGTATTGCAAATCCCCGATTTCGTGACCCGGATCAGCGATTCGTTTTCCG
>JANOEF010000536.1:0-4730 GCA_031413075.1 Acidobacteriota bacterium
CGCTCAGTTTCAGGTTTATGTTCAAACGAAATTTCAAACAAAAGGCGGAGCCTAGTTTAGATTTTCGGGGAGAAAAATGAAACTCTAATTTTTCTGGTGACTGGTTGGTTGAAAATACCCAATTGAAGCCACAAAAAAAACTGATAAATTTCAGAATATATAGTCAAAATTATGATGACAGCTTATTACATATCCGTGGCCCTGATTCAATTATTTCTCTTCGTAACTTTATTTCGCCTGTGGCGAAAATCGGGCTCAATCTATGCAATTTTTCCGTTGCTGGTGATCGCCGGAATTATTTATGACAATCTCATCATCGGTTTTGGTTCTTTTATCGGCGAAGGCGAATTGTTGAAAATGCTCAATGTTCCTCGCTTTGTCATTCATGCTTTTCTTACGCCTTTGATAATGATTTTTGCTTTTGGTATCGCTCGTCGGTGCGGAGTCGGCTTTGCTCAATCGAGGGGTTGGCATATGACAATTTGTATCTTTGCCTTCCTGATGGTTTTGCTGGGAATTTATGAAGAGCTCTTTAAAATGAATCTGGTCTTGAAGGTTGAGGACGGGACGATGCGCTACAAAAATGAACCTTCGTCCCCGCCAATCCCAGCCGTGATGACCATTCTGGTAGCGATGGCGATGGGGATTTTCGTTTGGATTAAAACTAAGAAACCGTGGTATTTCCTCGGTACCCTGTTAATGTTTATTTTTGCACCTCTCGCACCTAAGTTTGTCTGGGCCGGGAACTTAGGTGAAATTTTTATGAATTTGGGTAGTGTTTTTGCTGAAAAGACCGCGCAGGACGTAAAAAATAATTGACCTTTGGTGATACAAATCACAAGCAATTGTCTTGACATTATAACAAATTAAAGGTAATTTGCTTTAAAAGGTTATAACATTCATACAAATTAATCATAAAACGAACCAGGGCGGGAAATAAAATCAGCAATTCTAATCTACTTTTTGAGGAGTAAAATACATGTTTTTAGACAAGTCGGCGGTTCGCATTCGATTCAGCCAGGTGCTTATTTTTTGTTTAATGTTGTTGTTATCGGGCAACATTTTTGCCCAGGGAACATCTTCGATTACAGGTTTAGTCAAGGACCAGAATGAGGCAGTTGTAGCCGGGGCCGTCGTCACTGTTACTAATACCGGGAGCGGAAAAGAAACAACCACTAATACGAACTCCAACGGAAAGTTTGAAGTGAAAGGCTTAAGTTCGGGACAGTATCGGGTCCAGGTCCGGAAAGGTGGCTTTTCTGAGCTTGGAGCGGGTGTTTCGCTCGGTTCGGGGGAAAATGCAACTCAGGATTTTGCATTAAGCCCCGGCGGTTTACGCGAAGAAGTAACCGTTTCGGCAGCTAAAGGGTTACGGGCCACTTCGGAGATTCCGCAAACCGTGACCACGGTTGGCGAAGAAGAAATCCAACAACGACGACCGATTAGCATTAGTCAAGCATTTGAAAAATCTCCGAGTGTGCTTTCGACCGATCCCAATCCATTTCGAGCCAGACCTCAAATTCGCGGACTCCAGTCAAATCGTATTTTGGTGACGGTGGATGGTGAGCGTTTAAATAATCCGCGTTTCGGGGCTGATTTTGTCGGCGTTTCTCCCAGCTTGGTTGACGTTTCGCAGATCAAACAGGTTGAAGTGGTGGCAGGTTCCGGGTCAAGCTTGAACGGATCAGACGCGGTCGGAGGAGTTATCAATATTCTGACTAAAGGTCCGGATCGCTCAAAAGACGGAGTGCGGATGGATTTTAGGTTAGATGGTGATTACGGTTCAAATAAGAATTACCGCAAAGGCGTCATCAATTTTGGGGTTGGAAGCAATCGAGCGGCGATCCGTTTGAATTTCGGACGCTTTATCCAGCCTAATTATCACGTCGGTGGAGACGCGATCACCCGGCAGGAAGTGCTCACAGCCGGAGCCTTTGCTAATACGGCGGGCAATTTGGTTGGACAATCGGTCATCACCGCCTATCCGGTTTATGATATGGCGGCAAATCAGGAAATCGGTAACAGCGGAGCCCGTGGTTATATCGGAGCTGTGGATTTTATGGCTTTCCCGAACGACAATCAGGAATTCCGGATACGTTATACGGGCAATTTTTATCGGGATTTAGGTGTTCCGTTTACGTCCCAACCGTTTTCTACGAATCGACCAAATACCGGATTATCCAAATTCTCCAAGCTTTCTTTGCGATACGAATTACGCGATATCGCCAGTTGGTTTCCTAGAATTTCTGCCAGTTATTACAATCAGGAATATGAAAGAACTTTAGAAGAAACCCGGGTCGGAATTGTCAGCGGGAGTAGTTTTTCGTCGGCTTTTCCGGGGGGGCCGAGTAGTTTTACCGGAAATCCTTCGACCTTTACGCTCAATGGTGAGCAATTGACCAACAACCATAATACGGGCACCGGATTTGATATTCAGCTTAACTTTATCCCGTGGAAAAATGCGATTTACATTACCGGCGTAAGTTTTTCAAATGATTTTTCAAGGGACGAATTTTCGTCCAGGTCTTTTTCGAGTGGAGTTTTGACCGGCAGTGTTTCTGATGTGGCAAACACTCCGCGCACAACATATCGAAACCTCGGTTGGTATAACCAGCTCGAATATACACCAATTAAGTATCTTCGTCTGACCGGCGGAGTTCGTTACGATAACTGGAAAACCAAGGCTGAACCAACCCCGGGATATCCGAACGGTAATTTGGGTGCGGTCTTTTTGGCACTCCTGCCGCGAATCCAGTCAAGTCCGGGCGGGCTCAACTTTACGGGAGCCAATGGATTTACCCAGTTGGCGGCCGGACAAACGATCAATACCACCTCAAATGTCGGAACTTACAATATTGGTGCGACATTTTTTATCCCGGGCGGAATCAATCCATATATCCGTTACTCGACCAGTTTTCGGGAACCGGATTTGATTGCCAAATATTTGTTGAGAGGTTTCGCAACTTCCCCGCTCTTTTCGCTGCCAAGCATTATTAACACCAATTTAGTGCCTGAAAAAGGGAAAGATGTTGACATTGGGGTTAAAGTTTCCAGATCAAAATATCGCGGAGCCTTGAGTTACTATCGCAATCAAATTGATAATGCGACCGGAACTGCTTTCAATTCATATTGTATTCCGTTTAATCCGGCGGCCGGGATCCTCGGAACTCCGAGCTTTTTCTTGCCGACTCCGCTTCCATTCGGCTGCGCTGCGCCGCCTCCGGGACCGCCGGTGGCTTCAACTCAACATTTTGTTCAAGCTTTTCAAACCGTAAATTTCGCCAAAGTTTTGATTCGCGGTTATGAGGCTTCAGCCGAGGTTGATATTCCGCTCGGTGAGGCCGGAAGTTTGACCCCTTATTTCACCTTTAGCACCATCAAGGCAACCAACCAAACACCTGATCCCAATCGTGTCAGAATAGTCACGAATCTTTATAATAGTTCGGCCCCGCTTGAACTAGAAGGTTCGGCCAATGATGTTCCGTTCTATTCATTACCCAATTATCAAGGCTCTTTTTCGCCAAGATTCAATAGTGCCAAAGGCAACTGGTGGGCTGAATATGAGTATCGGTTCACGAGCAAAATCACCCGGGTTGACCCAAATGAAATCAGTTTTGCCGGAACCACCACCTATGCTAACTTTGCCGCATATAAGGGGTTGAAAAAGCATACGATTCGCGGCGGGATGAAATTCGGAGAGACAATGCCGGTGGTTTTAACCCTCGGGGTTGAAAATTTAACCAACGAAACTTATTTTCAACTGTTTCAACCCGCTCCGGGAGCCGGTCGGGCATTTACTATCGGAGTTTCAATTAGTATGTCTAAACTATTGAAATAAGACTATTTATGACATTACTGAGCGACATAGAAATTGCCATGGTCAAAAAAAAGAATTTGCCCGCGAATAAACGCGAAAGAACGCGAATAAAAAAACAAATTGGCAGATTATTTGATTGCGACCCTCTATCAAAAAAGAAATTTTCGCGTTTATTCGCGGGCAGAAAATCTTAAAACAGTCTTTGTTTTTTTGTTCGCAATAATCGTGCCGCTCAGTATTGTATTTATGAAGGAAATAGCGGATTGTGGAGAAATTTAGTAAATATTCACAGTCCGCCTTATTTTTTAGTGTGAGGGATAAAAAATGGCAAATCCACCATCTGCAATCCAAAATCCGGAGTCCAGCGATGCTTTAGGCTATCGGAAAAAATTTGGAGTGATTATTCCTTCGACCAATACGATTGTCGAAGCGGATTTTCATCGAATGTCCGTTCCGGGAGTGACGCCCAATGTTTCACGGATTCACATCAGAAATCAGGACCTTTCTTCGGACGAGCGATTTGAAGAACTGTTGCTGCAAATCCGCGATGAAATCGCTTATGCCATCGAACGAGTTCTGACCTGTGAACCGGATGCGATGGTGATGGGCATGAGTGCCGAAACATTCTGGAACGGTTTAGAAGGGAATCGGGAATTTACCCAGCGGATTATTGATTTGAGCCAGGGGTTGAGTGTGGCGACCGGGGCCGAGGCGTGTGAAAAAGCCCTGAACTGTTTCGGAGCCAAACGGATCGGAGTAGTAACGCCGTATCAGCCGATCGGCGATAAAAACGTGGTTCGGTTTTTTAGCGACATCGGCTTTGAGGTAGTCAAAATCAAAGGACTCAAATGTCCGACCGCCGTCGCGATTGCCCATGTTTCCGAAGATGAATTACGCGATTCACTGCTGGAGG
>JANOEF010000537.1:0-7203 GCA_031413075.1 Acidobacteriota bacterium
TGCGATAGGTAACTTTATTGAGTTTGGCAAAATGAGAAATTTTGTATTTCATAGCAAAAGATAAATATCGTAACAGAAATATAGAACAATTTCACAGAAAATGCCACATAATATCACGAAAATAATATTCTTATTCGATACTTTCTTTACAGACCGTGAATAGTCAGCGTTTTTGAAAAAACAAGGATAGGCTATTTTGTAATTTTCCTTATCTTCGCAAATTTCGAGACTACCTCCGTTTCTTTTGTAACAAATTGTAACATTTACAAAATATACTTTGATTTTTGGCGGAAATGAGCATAATAGCCATAATTACATTTCCAGATAAACAAAGATGGCATATTTAAAAGATGGCATATTTAGACGAAGAAATTGACGCAAAAGAGGTTTTGAGTCCAACCGAAGAACGGATTGAGAGGATCCGGCATCAAGCCGGATATTTTCTGGCACCATTTGTTTTTTTAGTAATATACTTTGCTCCGCTCGGACTCAAACCCGAAGCACATAGTTTAGCCGCAATCATTTCAGCAATTATCGTTTTGTGGATTTGCGAAAGTTTACCGATGCCGGTCACGGCTCTCATCGGCGCGGCACTCTGCATTTTGCTGAAAGTTGCCCCGGCCAAAGAGGTTTTTGCGCCATTTGCTGATCCGTTGATGTTCCTTTTTATCGGTTCATTCATTCTGGCACGGGCAATTTTCCTTCACGATTTGGACAAACGATTTGCATATGGCGTTCTTTCGCTGAAATGGATCGGTGCCCGGCCTTCGCGAATCTTATTTGCCTTTGGCGCAGTCACAGCGTTTATTTCAGGTTGGATTTCCAATACTGCGACAACCGCTATGATGTTTGCGATCGGGATGTCAATCATCGGCTTTTTGTTCAAACAGGAAAAAGAAACAGGCGTCAAAATCAATCGAGAATATGCGACTGCCCTCATGCTGATCACCTCATTTGCGGCTTCGGTCGGCGGACTCGCCACCCCAATAGGAACCCCGCCAAACGTCATCGGACTCGGGTTTATCCGGCAAATTCTGAAAGCGGAAATATCATTTTTTGAATGGATGATGATTGGCGTGCCGATTGTGATTATCCTGTATCTTTTCCTTTGGTTTTATCTCAATAAACTGGCCCCGGCCGGAGTCAAAGAGATTACCGGTAGCGCGGAAATGATCGCCCGCGAAAAGTCCAAACTCGGTGCGTGGACACGCGGACAAAAATCAACCATCATCGCGTTTGCGACCGCCATTTCGCTGTGGGTATTTTCGGGGTTGCTGGCACTTTTTGTCGGCGACCAAAGTGAGCTTTATAAAACTATCAACTCACGTTTGCCGGAGGCGGTCGGGGCCCTCATCGGGGCGGTCTTACTCTTTTTATTGCCCGGAAACAAGGAAGGCGAAAGGGCGATTACCTGGGAACGAGCGGTTGAAATTGATTGGGGCGTAGTTCTCCTCTACGGCGGCGGTTTTGCGCTCGGAGTGCTGTCATTTCAAACAGGTTTAGCCGAATCGGTTGGGCGCGGTTTAACCGAATTATTGCCGGTTTCGGGTGGGTTTGGTTTATTGGTGGCATCCGTTTTAGTCGCCGTAGTTGTTTCGGAAACAACTTCAAACACCGCATCGGCCAATATGGTGGTGCCGGTCGTGATCGCCATCGCCCAGGCGCAAGGAGCCGACCCGCTGATTCCGGCCCTCGGCGCCACGTTTGGCGCCAGTCTCGGATTTATGCTGCCTGTTTCAACGCCTTGTAATGCAATCGTTTACGGTTCAGGCTATATTCCGCTCATGAAAATGGTGCGTTACGGGATTTTGCTGGATATTGTCGGGGCGATTGTGATTATTGTCATGTTAAGTCTGCTCGCTCCATTTATACGGTAAATTGGAAAAAATATCAGAAAAGATTTGCTTTTGTTTAAGTTTTCTTTGTAGTCTAAAAGAGTGATGGAAATAGAAAGATTAGAAAACATCGGCGGCGGCGAATTTGTTATTCAGGAAAGCGGAAATCGAATGGCGGAAATGGCCTATACCAATGACGGCGAAGCCAAAATAATCATTGCGCATACTTTTGTCGAAGACACCTTTCGCGGCGAGCATCTCGGTCAAGATCTGGTCAAGGCAGGGGTTGATTTTGCCCGTGAAAACAATTTGAAAATTGTTGCACTCTGCCCGTTTGCCAAATCCGAATTTGAAAGACATCCGGAATATGCAGACGTTTTAGCTGATTAACCGATGCCGACCTCGAGAATTTCCGCCTCCAGTTATTCAAACACCGCGCCGCTTGTTTGGTCGTTTCTCTACGGTTCAAATCGCGGCCGATACGAGTTGATTCTGGACAATGCCCCGGCTCGGTCGGCGGAGCTTCTGGCGCAAAAGCGGGTTGATGCCGCACTCGTCCCCGTCATCGCTTATCAAATGCTGGAAAACATCCGGTTAATTCCAAACGTCTGCGTCGGAGCGCGCGAAAAGGTAAAAAGCGTTTGTTTGGTCACGAATGAACTGGATTTGCGGGACGTAAAAAGTGTTTCGCTCGATGCCTCGTCAAAAACTTCGGTCGCCTTAACAAAAATTATTTTTCGTGAGTTTTTAGGTTTCGAACCCGTCTGGAAAAGTTCCGGGCCAAATTTGGAAGCTATGCTAACCGAATCTGATTGCGCTCTGCTCATTGGCGATCCGGCCTTGATGATCAATGAAAAAAAATACCGAAAGTTCGATTTAGCCGAATTATGGCGCGATTTTACCGGCTTCGGGTTTGTCTTTGCGATGTGGATGACGCGCCATGAAAGCTGCGAGATCGATTTTTCGGCGGCTCGCAATGAAGGTTTACGTCATTTGGACGAAATTATCTCAAATTACGAAAGCGAAATTCCGCTCAGTCGTCAGGAATTTCATCAATATCTGACCCAAAACATTGCCTTTGAAATTGATGATTCAATGCAAAAAGGCTTATCGCTTTACTTTGAATTGGCGCATAAAAGCGGGTTGATTGAAAACTTGAAATCGTTGCAGTTTGTTTGACCTATCTCAAAACCGCTCATAGCCAACGCTTCAAGTTTCTTTTAATCCAAGTTTCGGCCAATCATCAATGTGTTCATTTCCAAAATCACTAAAACGGTGGAAGCGCCAGGATAGAAAGTTTTGAATTTACAAATAATCCGTCTTTATTCTTTGTCGGTCGATGTCCGCAAAAGCCGCACCGTTTTTTCGGTATTAATAATTGCCACGGTCTTGCCATCGGGGGCAAATGCTACGCCGCTCCCTTTCAATCCAAGTAGTTGCTGCCCGGTGCTAACATCCCAAAGTCTTACATTTCCATCCCAACTTCCCGTAATGAACCGTTTGCGATCCGGCGAAAATGAAAACGATATAATTCCATCGGTATTTCCTTTAAATGTGGCGAGTTCCGCTTCGGTGGAGGCGTTAAAGAGTTTTATTGTGCGATCCTGGTTGGTTCCTTCTACTACTAACATTTGTCCATCCGTTGAAAAGTCAGCTATATAATCTGTTTCCGGGTTTCTTTTTAAGGTGGAAATTTCCTGACGAGTCGCTACATCCCAGAGCCGGACGGTGTGGTCTTCGCTTGCCGTCAACATTTGTTTGCCGTCTGGGGAAAAGGCGACAGTCCTGATGCCTGCCGTATGTCCCTTTAATGCTCCAATCTGTTGTCCATTGGTGACATCCCACAGTTCGACAATCGGAGAACTATCCCAATTGCTGGTTGCTAATGTTTTGCTGTCAGGCGAAAAAGTCAGATTAGAAATGTCATTGATGCTTTTGACAAAAGAACGTTCGTTGCCCGTAGCAGCATCCCACAACTTTATCAAGTTATCTTCGCCAGATGTTGCCAAAATTTTCCCATCAGGAGAAAATGCCGCGACGTTGATTGAACCTGCGTGTCCCTTTAACGTCCGAATATTTTGCCCCGTCGCCACGTCCCACAGTTTGGCAGTAGCATCGTTGCTCACGGTGGCTAGGGTTTTGCTGTCCGGCGAAAATGCTATTGCATTAATTTCCTCTGTGTGACCTTTTAACAAATCATCGGCATCATTTTGAGGCACGCCCCAAATCCGCACAGTTTTATCGCCACTGCCGGAGGCTAACTTTCGGCTATCCGGCGAAAATGCTAAAGCTAAAATTTCGCCCTCGTGTCCTCTGAACACGGCAAACTCCTGCCCGGTCACCACGTTCCACAGTCTTATGGTGCGGTCATCACCCGTTCCGCCCGTTGCCAACAACTTTCCATCCGGTGAAAAAGCAATATCAAAGATTCGACTTGTATGACCTGTGAGCGTATGCAAAAGCCGACATGTCTTTGCCTCCCAAATCTTTGCTGTTTTGTCAAAACTGCTCGTTGCCAACATTTTCCCGTCAGGCGAAAATTTTATGTCGGTAAGTAAATCTGAATGCGCGTCGAAGGTTGTGATATTGCGTCCGTTGACAATATCCCAAAGTTTAACCGATATATAGCCACTAATAGTCCCTAAAACTTTGCCGTCTGGAGAAAACGCGATTGGAGAAGTTCTGTCTTGAAACGATTTAATTTCTTTGCCGTTAGCAACATTCCAAAATTTAGTTTCTTTATTGTTAGCCGTTGCCAAAACCCGACCATCCGGCGAGAAATACACCCCAACACCTGCTTTTTCGGTGTGTCCTTTCATTGTGAAGAGTAACTGTCCGGTTGCCAAATCCCACAGTTTCGCTGTCGCATCATAACTGCCTGTTGCCAATGTGTTTCCATCAGGGGAAAAGGCAACCGATTCAACCCTATCCGTGTGTCCTTTGAATGTAGCAAGCATCTCGCCGGTGGTGGCATCCCAAATCCGTGCTTTATTATCCGAATTCGCAGTCGCCAGAGTTTTGCCATCAGGCGAGAACGCCACTCCACCAAGCCATCCATTATGTTCCAATGTCAACGATTGGGCTGAGATGCTGTCGGCATAAAGCCGCGAGAGATAATACCACTCAAAAGCGCGCAAATCTTCCTCCCCGTTTTTCGGGATAGAGGTGTCGAGTTGCTCTTTCAGCAATGGCAAATTCGATGTTTCCCACGCTTGCGAGGCAAGGTTTATCTGATTGGCATATAACAGACGACGATGACTTGAATTATCCCGTTTGTTCCACGCAATAATGCCTGCTATGAAAGCAATTGCAATAAATAAAAAAGCAAACGGTTTGAGCCACGAAGAAGATTTCGGTGATGTCTGCGGCGCAACAATTGGGACAATTGCCTCATCATTTTCATTGTTGAAGGGTTGCGGAACGGACGTCGGATAAAGAATTTCCAATTGCTCAAGAGTGAAATTATTTGAAATATTTTCGGTTTCAGTCAAACCGAGCGTTTCATCTTGTGAATAAACTTTTGCAGGATCAACAGTTCGGACTTTCGGCAAAAACCTGTAACCACGCCCCGCTACGGTTTCAATAAATTTTACCTCGTTTCCGTTTTCACCCAGTGCCTTGCGAAGTGCGCGGATATGTTGCGAAAGATTATTGTCTTCAACGAATGTTTCCGCCCAAAGTTCGTTCATTAACTCGTCGCGAGTGATGAGATTTCCCTTTGATTTAACTAGCGTGCAGAGAAGTTCAAAAGTTTTCCATTGCAGAGTTATGGGTTGCTCATCTCGTAGAAGTAGTCCTTTGCCAACGTCTAATTGGAAATTATGAAACTCGTAAATGCCTTGTTTTTTCTCGCTCATCGCTCAATTCACAAGTAATTCACCAACAATTCATTGCCGCTTCAAGACTTTATTTTGCCACTTCGGGTTAAATGCCAATCAGCAACGAAAACAAAGATTCGTGGCAAATGCTCAAGCGGAGGCGGTTGATAGCTTATGGCAATTGAAAGTTTCCGTCTCAGCATTATAATGCAAACAGTGTTGAATAGGCTAGAATTTTCTTCGCCAAATTAAAGAGGAGGCAATTATGCGAATCACAATAATGATTTTTTTAATATGTTTTGTTTCGTTTTCAGGCATCTCTCAATCGCCGGACATCTCTCAGCAAATCGAACAGGTTCAGATAGCTGTCGGAACTCTTGTCAGCAAAAGTCAGCACGCGGAATTTATGCTTCGTGATCTGACCGCGTTAGAGGGTTCTGTCATTGGGCTTACTGAGGACACCTTTAGCCTTAAAATTAAGGGGATGAATGGCAAGAAATTAATTGCGAAAATTTCATATCAGGAAGTTCTTGTAATCAAGAGTAAGACTGTCTCAATTTCTTTTATTCCCGATCCGGCAACTCGTAAGTATGGATCCTGGGACGAGGTTTTGAAGATTTCTTACAATCACAATTTGGAAGTCCTTCTCGAAAATGGACAAAGCGTAACGGGACGAACTGGGGGAATTACAAAGGATAAATTGACCTTAATCAATGATAAAGATAACGAAAAAATCGAATTGAAGCGCGATCAAATCGTCTTTGTTTATCGGGTGCGACGCGAATCGGACAAAACAAGTGACGGATTGGTTAGCGGCGCAAATAAAGGCAGAAAGACTGGCGAAGTTCTTGGCGAAGTTGTTGGAGCCACTCAGGCAGCTAGAGTTTTCGATACTGCTTTAGGCACACTTGTCGGTGCCGGTGTCGGGGCAGTATCAGGGGCCGCTCAAAAACAAGAAAGGTTCCGAGTATTGATTTACTCAAAATGACTTCATAGCGGTTGGGGCACAATATGAACAACAAATTTCCTAAAATATCGCCCAACTTATTTACCGCCTTGTTCTTATTTGGGTTGAATTTAGGAGCATTTGTTCTATTTGCTAATGCCCAAGTAGATGGTAATAAAGAAGTGGCAATTATTACTGTTAAATCGGGAGATAAACGAACCATCAAATATTCCGATTTGCTCTTTCAACTTGCTTTGGAGCCTAACGCGCCGCTTAATCCGCCGGAGACTAAAGATTTGAAACGAGTTCTCCAAACCCTTATCAACCTCGGTTTGATTGCCAACGAATTGGGACCTTTGCTAAGTCCTTGCCTAGTTCCAACCGAAGCGGATATAGAAAATGAAATCAAGAGATATTGGAGTTATTTCCGTTCTCTCGATGAATTTGAAAAGCGTTTTCAGTTAACTCGACTTTAGACAAAATCAAGATTTCATCAAACAAACCTAAAGATAAAAATAGCTGATTTTTGCAAATCAGCTACTATTAAGTTTTTTTAGTTTTGTGCAAAAAAAAACACTTAATGAGAGTAATTTTACACGAATCA
>JANOEF010000538.1:0-2039 GCA_031413075.1 Acidobacteriota bacterium
CGTGACCCCCATTTGAAAATAATCAGCCGCCGATCCCATCACGGTCGAATTGGTCATTTCTATCTCTTGGTGGCGAATATTAACCCGTTCGGTAAAGGGTCCGGTGGTAAAATCAACCGGCGACATAAACGGCGTCACATATTCACAATTGGTGCATTCCCGGCGAATAATATCGGCATTTTCCTCGGTCAAGGGCTTGCGGGTTCTCTCCTCTGTCGAAGGATTGATATTAAATCCGGGATCAAACTTAAAAGCATAGATCGAATTAGTACCGAAAGACTCGATCTCTTTGGAGACGCGGGCATCAATGCCGGAAACAAAAGCCGCAATCACGATCACCGTCACGGTTCCGATCACGACGCCCAAAATTGTCAAAAATGAGCGCAGTTTATGTTGCCGCAAAGTATCGAACGCCATCAAAAAATTTTCGTAAAAATTAGAACGAATAAAACGCATAAAGCCGAAGTTAAAATTAAAAATTAAAATATCAATCAGCGCGTAAAGCTACAATCGGGTCTAATTTCGCAGCTTTCCAAGCCGGATAAACACCCGAAATTAGCCCGACACTGGTCGAAACAAAAAGGGCGATTGAAACCCAGACCAAAGGCAGCGTCGTCGGAATCGAAAAAGCGACGGCGATCAGCTTCGCGATTGAATAAGCAATCCCGACCCCGATCGCGCCGCCCAAAAATGCCAGCGAAGTTGATTCCGCTAAAAATTGCTTCAAAATATCGCCGCTTTTGGCCCCGATGCTTTTGCGAATGCCGATTTCCTTAGTCCGTTCGGTCACGCTCACCAACATAATATTCATAATCACAATCCCGCCAATGACCAATGAAATTGAAGTGACGCCAATCGCGGCAACCTGAACCGTACCGAAAATCTTATCGCGTAATTCGTTGATCGCGCCCGGGGTCACGATGCCAAAATTATCTTTTTCAGCCGGTGTCAGTTGGCGGCGGGTTCGCATCAGGGTTCGCGCTTCTTCGGTCGCGTCGGCGTAAGTTTGCGAGCTCGAAGAGGTCACTGAGATTGAAATTGAGCGCCGTGTCCCATACATTGAAAGAAAGGTCGAAAGCGGAATCGAAACATACATATCCCGCGACTGTCCAAACGCCGAACCAAGTTCTTTGCCGACCCCGATGACCTGAAAAGAACGTCCGTCAACTTTAATCGTTTTTCCTAAAGGATTACTGGTCGGAAAAAGTTTTTCGGCAGTTTCAGAACCGATAAAACAGACAAATTTTCGAGACTCTTCTTCGGCATTGATAAAATATCGTCCTTCGCTGGCTTCGATTTTCTCGATCTCGGCCAGGTTTGGTGTGGTGGCTTTGACCTGGACATTCAAAAGCGTTTGGTCACCGAATTTCACATCGGCTATCGAACCCGCTTTACCACCTGCATCTTTGATAAAACCGCCATAGTTTTTCAAAGCTTGAAGATCATCCAGCGTCACGTCCTTATTGCGTCGCCGGGCGGCATTCAAAACCTCAACACTCGAAAAATCTTCAATCGAAAATCTCTGCACACTAAAAGCATTGGTTCCGATATTGGCAATTTTTTCATCAACATAAGCATTAAACCCTTCCACCAGCGAAACCACGACAATTACCGTCGCAACCCCGAAAATAACCCCCAGCAGAGTCAAAAAGGAACGCAGTTTATGTGCCAGAATCGAAGCGAATGCTAATTTTAGAGCCTCAAGAAAAGACATTTACTCCCCCTCACAAATCATTGTTTCAGATATGACATTATGAATTACGGACAGCGTTTGTTTTTGTTTCATCGCTGATTTGGATATAAGGCGGCGGCAAATTCGATAAATAATCTTCAATTTTGCCAAAAAACCGGATCAAATTAAACTTTTTTTCACTTTTTTTATTTTTTTTTCATCCTCAATTTTCAAGGTTTTCCACAGGCTTTTTTGCTTGATCCAGATTTAATTGATTTGTTTAAATTCACAGTTAACATCGCTTAAAAGTTTTTCCACAGTTTTTTCCACAGGCACAATATTTTTTTCCACATTTTTACCGGAAAAA
>JANOEF010000539.1:0-4447 GCA_031413075.1 Acidobacteriota bacterium
CAATTAGGCAAAGAGGCGGGCCAAATTGTCAGTCAAATTCACGACCAAATTGAAACCGGACAAACCGAAAAAATCCGGGTGAGCGAGGCGATTAAACCATCCCGTTTCGCACAAACGACGATCATCAGAGTTTTCTTCCAGACGTTTTCAGTCGGAATCGGATGTCGAAATTCAGCGATTCGATGATCCGCCGCAACTAATGTCACAACTGAATTTATCCCAACTTTTCCGAGTTCAAATTTGACGATATTGGCGATTTCAATTTCGGTTTGTCCGGTTTCAATTTGGTCGTGAATTTGACTGACAATTTGGCCCGCCTCTTTGCCTAATTGTTGAAATCTTTCAATTTCGGGCGGAATTAACTGATACCGACATTTAGCAATTAAGCCTTCAGCTACCCGAAATTTCGGGTGATAAAAAATATCAGTGACTAAAGCCGCATCGCTTTCCAGTAAATTTTGGGCAGTTTCTACCACAAAATTTCCATTGATTTTATCCAGTTCCCAATCGAATAATATCGGTTCAAAATCGTTTCCGGAAATTTCTTCGGTCAGCATTCTGGGCATTTCGATTTTGTTGGCAATCAAAAATCTTTTTCCATCGCGTCTGATTAACAAAGAACTGATGCCGTTTTCCCGGCTCAGATCCACGCCGTTATTGCCCCCGGCGGTGAGCCAGGCAAAATTATGCTGTGCATTGAGCAATACTCCGCCAAGTTTTTCGGCGTTGAGCATTTGCACGAGACGTTCGGTTTTTATTTCTAGTTCGTTCAATTAAAAATGATTTTCGCACTTACTCCGTGCGTGCTTCTGCATTCTTACTGCAACTGCCGCTACTACTACTGCTACTGATTGACACCACTCGCCAAAAATCCGCCGTCCACCACCAAAACTTCACCGTTCACAAAACTTGCCGCGTCGGAGGCCAAAAAGACCGCCGCTCCGGCTAATTCTTCGACTTTTCCGAAACGCTTCATCGGAGTTCGCAAAAGGAACTCGCGACCGCGTTCGGTTGATTCCAACAGTTGGGTATTGAGAGCGGTTTTGAAAACTCCCGGCGCAATCGCATTGACATTTACTCCATGTTGCGACCATTCGATAGCCAGAGATTTAGTCAGGCTGGCAACGGCTGCTTTTGACGCGGCGTAAGCTGCAACTTCATATAGTGCCACAAAGGTGGACAATGAGGCGATATTGATAATACGTCCGTATTTCTGCTCAATCATCTGTTTGCCAAAAACCTGACAGGCCCGTAAAGTGCCGGTCAAATTGGTTTCCAAAATCCAATTCCATTCATCTTCGGGTAAATCTAAGGTTGGTGTCCGCTTGGTAACACCCGCCGAATTGACTAAAATATCAACCCGGCCAAACTCCTTCACGCATTCATCCAGCAGATTTTGCAAGGTCGCTTTGGTTGAAACATCCGAGGTCAGCCGGAGCGTTTTGCGTTCTTTAGCCTCAATTTCAGCGGCCGTTTTCTCGACCTCTGCGGCTCGTCTGGATGAAGCCACGACATGCGCCCCGGCATCTGCCAGACCGTGGGCAATGGCGCGTCCGATGCCCGAGGTTCCGCCTACCACAACCGCGATTTTTCCGTTTAATTCTAACCCTGAAAAACTCATTTGTATTATTATTTGGTTTTGACTAATTTTGAAAAGGTTATACCAATTGCAGTTTATAGCATTATTGACTTTTCCTTGTCAAGTTCAGATAAGTAGTTATTATTCTTTATTTTGAAGTCAATTCAGAGGAGCCAGCTTTTTTTTCGATATATTAAATATATCCTGTAAATTAAAATTGGTTTGACCATTTTGTAAAATTCTCTTCTGTTTTGGCAAATGATTACAAAATTTATCCGCCGCCCAACTACTCTCGGACAGTCTCCTCCGGATTATTAATTATTAGACATTATTTGAAATAAACTTGAGTCAAGTTAAACCAATGAGGTACCCGCGAAGAAACGCGAACGAACGCGAATAAAATTAATTTTTGGCAAAAAAAATAAATGAGTTTGAATCAATTCTTTAAAAATATTGGTACAGATTTGCATCATTGGCGGGCAAATTTCTTATTGAACATAATCTCTGTTAATTCGGCTGCGCACAGATTATTTCATCGTTTGCTTAAAAAAACGGTCAATATTTTCAACCGTGATTTCAAACCAGGGGCGAAAAAGCCAGAACGGATGCGGAGTATCGGGAACTACCACAATTTCTGATTTGATCCCCAAGGCGTTTAATTTGGCCGACATTTCTTCGCGCTGTTGAAATGGACGAAATGAACTGCTGTTCAGGAACAAAATCGGCGAACTTTTTTGATTAACATGGTTTATCGGTGAGGCTTGAGTCCAAATTGCGGGATTTTCGGCGTAGGTAAAACCTGTCAAAGTCGTATTTGTGTTCCACGGACCTTTGATCTCTTTCTCGATATTTCCCGGATCAATAAAGGTCGCCGTTCCGTCAATATCCACGACCGATTGCACTCGACTCGAAAATTTTTCAGACCCGCCATTTCCCTCAAAGTTTGGCATTTCATTGGTCGCCCCAAGCAGAGCCACGAGATGTCCGCCGGATGATGCGCCGACCGCACCGATGCGCTTTTCATCCACCCCAAATCTTTTCGCATTTGCCCGAAGCCAACGAACTGAGGCTTTTAGATCGTGAATTTGTGCCGGATATTTCTTTTCGTTTGAGAGCCGATGTTCAACCGTCACTGTCACAAACCCACGTTGGGCGAGGGCGATGGCCAGCGGATTTTCCATCGTGTGATGCCCGGTGATCCACGCTCCGCCGTGAACGATAATGATGGCGGGAAGTTTTCCTTTTCGTTTTGGTCGAAAGAGGTCAAGGTGCATTTTCCGCTCACCGTATTTGGCGTAAACCAAGCCTTTTTGAAATTCAATATCAGTGGGAACTTTGGTGCTGGGGCGAGTAATAAACGGGTATTTTTGGATAATTCCTTTTTCCGCGGCGCCAACCGAAAAAATTGTGTAGCCTTGTGGCAAAGAAGGGTCTGTTGTCACCAAATCGGCAAACGGGTCTTTCGGACTGGCATTAAAATCAAACCAATCAAAATCGGCGTTGGTGGTACTTTCGATGCCGTTTCCGCTCGCAAAAAATCCGACCTGAACGCTGTTTAATCCGTCAGTTGATTCTAAATATTTTGTTTCAACCCCACCGATTTCGGTAAATTCGCTATCACCGATGGCGTATGAAAAACGATAATATTTGGGAAAACCGCGAACTTTTAATTTTATCAAACCAGCCGGAATCGCTTGAGTTTGCACGACCGGACGAATACTGCCGATCACAAACCGCAAAAACAATTCGCGCTCACTTCCCTTTTTTCTGATCCCGAATTCGTAGTGATGCCGTTCATTTTGACGAAGCACCATTCCGGCTGTTTCGTTTGTTTGTTTGGGCTCGAAATCAATTTCGGTAGTTGCCTCAAAATCGGCTTGTCCGATTTTTCGCCCGACATAAACAGGCGGAACTTCCGTGTCGTCTAGCGTCACCGTCGAGCCTTTTAAGCGGAGAAAATTTGCTCTTTCGGTTAAAGACCAGCGTGACCTATCCAGACTGCGAACGAAGTTCCACGACGAATTAAGATCCGGCTTTTCAAATTCATCACGGACAGTTTCGCCGGTTTTATCCTGGGCTAAAAGACCCAAGGTGAATCCAAGTATGATAAAAACTTTCCACATATTTCAAATCAAAAAATGGGAAGTTGCCCCCCTGACAACTTCCCAACCCAAGCTTAAATCGAACGATTGATTGAAGGGGTCAGGATAATTAGTAGTCCACAAATTTAAATTGTCCAGGGCTTTAGTTGTTTTTAGAAGTATGAAAAAAGAACATCTAAAACTAACTGAAACGGACAACCGATATTTGACGGCAATTTCGAGCAAAGGTCAAATAAACCATTTATAATTCTCTTAAACCCAACCCTGATGCATTTACAAAAGATGAACGCGAATGATCCGGCCTGGATGACGGTCGTCGTCCATTGAAGGGGTTCGGCTCTATGGTCAACCGCCTGATGGAAAGCGCACGCCGACACTTGGTTTCACGCTCAAAAATACGAACTCCGAAAAGGTCGCGCTAAAATTAGCCGAACGCGGAATCTTTGCTTCAAACGGCGACTTTTATGCGATGACTGTTTTAGAAAGATTAGGTCTGGCTAACGAAGGTATAGTTCGGATCGGTTGCGCCTGCTATTCAACTCAGGAGGAAATTGAGCGATTGATTGAAGGGGTGAGGAAAATCAGTCAGGGGGTAGGTAGCTGATTTGGTCAACTGTCACTTATAAGCTCGACTTTAGACAAAATCAAGATTTCATCAAACAAACCTAAAGATAAAAATAGCTGATTTTTGCAAATCAGCTACTATTAAGTTTTTTTAGTTTTGTGCAAAAAAAAACACTTAATGAGAGTAATTTTACACGAATCA
>JANOEF010000540.1:0-3720 GCA_031413075.1 Acidobacteriota bacterium
ACAACAGCAACTATTTCTGATTTATCTTATCGCAACCTTATTCAGGAATCCCGACTCGTCTGACCAATTCCTTAAATTGCGGGTCGTCTCGCACGAAGTCCCAAGTTTTATTGACCTTTAGTTCGGTCAACACCCGGTCACGCTCGTCATATCATACAACAAGACGCCAAAGCTGAAAATGTCAGTTCTCGCGTCAACCGCTTTCCCATCGGCTTGCTCGGGCGACATATAGTTTGCCGTTCCGATGATCATTCCGGGGCTGGTGGGGAGATGGGGAGATGGGGAGTGGGGGAGATGGTGAGAAAGAGCAAGGGTTGCTTCGTTTTCTCCTAATTCCCCCTTCCCCCTTTCACCCTTTCACCCTTTCTATTCAGCAAATTTGGCAATCCCAAAGTCCAATATCTTTGCCAACCCATTCGCCCGAATCATCACATTATCAGGCTTAATATCCCGATGAACGATTCCCGCCGAATGAGCTTCATCGAGTGCCGACGCAACTTGAATCACAATCTCCAAAGCAGATTTGTAATTTAGCGGATTCGCTTTTGCATAATCACCCAAAGTCTTGCCGTCAATAAATTCCGTCGCAATAAAATGCGTTCTGTCAGATTCGTCAATCTCGTGAATCGTAATGATATTCGGATTATTGAGTGCCGAAGCAGACTTCGCTTCACGCACGAAACGACTCATTCGTTCAATATCCGCAGCAAATTCGGACGGCAGAATCTTCAAAGCGACTTTTCTATCAAGTTTTGTATCCTGAGCCAGAAAGACTTCGCCCATTCCGCCTTTACCGATGGCGGAGATGATTTTGTATTGATTGATGATTGTTCCGTTTTCCATATTCATCTTATTCACAGCGTTTTTAGTTGGGCTTCGATTTCTTCGATGGTCGGCAGCTTGCCACGCAGGTTTTCGGGCAAAATCTTGGTTAACTCATAACTCGAAACGCCAATCGGTTTCGACATATCGCGTAGAGCGTATTCGACCACCGGGTTTTTTTCGCCGCGACATAAAATCACTCCGACGCTTGGTTTATCCGTTTCGTCGCGCAGTAAATCGTCAATCGCCGACAGATAAAAATTCAATTTGCCGAGATATTCGGGCTTGAATTTGCCCGCCTTCAACTCCAAAACAAAATAACAGCGCAGTTTCAAATGATAAAAAAGCTGGTCAATTAAAAACTCCTCGCTGCCGACTTCCAACCGATATTGACTACCAACAAACGCAAATCAGACGCCTAATTCGAGCAGATAATCCCGTATCTGCCGCATCATCGCCGCTTCGATGTCGCGTTCTAAGGCTTCGTCAGTCAAGCCGAGAAAGTCGAAGTTATACGGACTTTTCAAAAGCTGATTGGCTAAATCGGATTGCGGTTTTGGCATCGTCAATTCAAAATTCGTCACGGCTTTGCCTTGTCTGAGATACAAACCCGTTTCAATTTGGATTTCCAGAATATCCCGACTCCAGCCGTTTTCGATGGTTTTGCGAATGTAAAACTCGCGCTCGGTCGGGTCTTTTACCTTGTCGAGAAGGCGAGCAATATGCCCCCACGGAATTTGTGCAACAAGCTGTTGCACAAATTCCGCGTCTATGTAATTTTCCGCAAAAGCTCTCATATATTTGAGGTTACGCGGCGAAAATCCTTTCATCGCGGGAAACGCCAGCCGCAAATCACGCGAGATTTGTTCGACGACTTTTTGCCCCCCAACCGAGTTCTTTTTGCTTCGCCAAAATCCCGTTCCCGATGCGCCAATAAAGCAAAACCAGTTCACGGTTGATCGCTAACGCAGCCTTGATCTGCGATTTTTGAATATCGGTTTTGAGAATTTCGATAAACTCTGCATATTCAGTGGTGATAATTGATTCGGAACTCATAACTGTTTAATTACAACTTTTGGGTCGAGATTTAAGCACCAATGCACAATTTACAATTTGCAAAGGACAATGGAAAATAAATAAAACCCTAAAACCAAAGTTAATCAACTATTTGCAAACTTTTCTTTGTTTTCAATCTGTCGCAAAATTTTTGCTGACCTGCTTATGTTTTGAGCGTAAAAAAAATAATTTTAAAAGATTTTTCAGGGATTGATTTCATGATTGTTTGACGATTGTAACTCAATTCTGACAACGATCAAACAAAATTTAATGGATGTTTAGACACCTTTCAATTTGGATAACGCCGAATTTTTAAGACTGGCGATCCGGCTTAATTATTGAAAACTTTGGCATTATTTTTCGATTCAAAACAGCGGGTTCCGGTCTGGCAAAAATGAACGGCATCATCTTCGAAATCAGGTGTTTCCATTTGGATGGTGAGATGGTCAATGCCGAATTTGTCGTGCAGCTGTTGGCGGAGTGTTTTTAAAAGTTCGGCTTGAACGATAGTTTCATCGTGCTGGACATGCGCGGAAAGGGCTTCGAGTCCCGAAGTAATTGTCCAAACGTGCAAATCGTGAACGGCGGTCACCCCGTCCGTGACTAAAATGGCGGTTTCGACTTCGGCTAAATTGATGTGTGCCGGAGTGCCTTCGAGCAGGACATTGATAGTCTCCTGAATCAGATTCCAGGAGCCGTAAATAATTATCAAACTTATCAAAACGCTACTCACGGCATCAGCCCACATCCAGCCGAAACTAATAATCAGAATCCCTGCCGCAATCGCTGTCACCGAGCCGAGCGCATCGCCGATGACGTGCAGCCAGGCCCCGCGCATATTCAGATCGTGCTGGTGGTCGGAATGCAACAGCCAAGCGCAGATTAAATTGATGATGAGTCCGCCAACCGCAATCACCGTCAGTGTCAATCCTTTGACTTCGGGCGGCGAGGTCCACCGCTCATAGGCTTCGTAAATCACCCACAGTGAAAGCAAAACCAACGCCAAGGCATTGATGAAAGCCGCTAAAATCTCCAGCCGATAATAACCGTAGGTTTTCTTTTCGTTGGCGGGGCGGGTGGCAAACCAAATCGCGCTGAGAGTCAGAGTCAGGGCGGCGGCATCGGTGAGCATATGCCCGGCGTCCGCCAGCAGGGCGAGCGAATTTGCCAGCCAACCGCCGACGGCTTCGGCAATCATATACACGGCTGTCAAAAATAACGCAATTTTGAGTCTCAATAAACTCTTTGGATCGCGTCTCTGATTATTGTGATGATGATGTCCGCCGATAATTTACTCCAGATTCCAAATCAAATCCAAAATCCAAAATCACAAATCCAAAATCGAACTAATATTGCCTGACAACCTTTCCGTTTTCTAACGCTAAAACATAACGGTTACGGTTGCCGTGTTCATCGTTGATTTCAACCGTGGCTTCGGGAGTTGGAACTAAAATTTGCATCTTAAATGCGCCGTCACTGCCGGCAAAAGTTTCCCGTCCTAAAATTCTGACGGTTGCGCCCGAAACTGTTTTTCCGCTAATCAGATAAACTTTTCCGCCGATATTTTCTACCTGCCAATCAGTCACGACAAGCGTTTCATTACCCTCGCGTTTAACCGCCGTGAAACGAAACGGTTCGCTCCACTCGGTCGTTTGTCCGGAATTTGAAGTGCCGCGGACTCGCCAATAATAAACTCCCGGAGCAATATTTCCGAAAGTAAAACTGGGACTACCCAAAGATTCACGTTCAATAATCATTCCGTCTTTGATAAAAAATGGCGAAGACGCGACCTCCAGCCGATAACTAAAGTTGGTGTTGGCATTTGGGTTTTGCCAACGAAAC
>JANOEF010000541.1:0-8325 GCA_031413075.1 Acidobacteriota bacterium
TAAAAAATAGTCAGAAAGAAACGAATGCCAAAATTGAAATTAATCAAAAGAAATTAACGTGAAACTAGACAGAATTGTCGAAAAACTTTACGAGAGAAAATAATGCCCGTCTTTCAGGAACCAAAAACTATTCAGATTTACCTGTATAAAGGGCAGGATACGGAATTTCTATTCTCTCTCAAAAACGGCGAGACACCTGTTTCACTCTCTGGCAAAAATTTTTATATTGAACTAACCGACGGGACGGTCTGGTCATCCGACACGGGGCACTGGACTGAAATTGATGCAAACACCAAAAAATTCCGTTTGCCGAAAACAGAAATCGAACAACTATCGTTTGCCCAAATTGACGGGAAAATGTTTTACGACGCGACTGTTTCAACCAAAACTTTGCTTTATCTGCTGGAAATCTACTTAGACAAAAAATGTTAAAAACTCTGTTTGAATCAACTGTTTATACAGGCGAGTTCACCTTTCCCGACCGGGTGGAGAAGGCTGAGTTTTACTCGGAAATAATTTTGCAAGCAGAGTTTGAAACTGTTCGGGAAAGAATCATTGAAGCTGGTTCTGTTCTGCCTACATTCTATTTCAATTACGGCGACGCAACTCCGGCAAACGTCTATCTAGCCGATACCGATCGTTTGATCAAAACGGTGACGCTGGTGATTTTGACTGCTTTTAATGGAGTTGGAGCGGCAGTTTCAATCGGCACACAAGCCGAGCCGACGTTGCTGATGGATGTTGATGACAATAATCCGGCGTTGGTTGGTAGTTTTGAAACGAGTCCAAATGAAACAATTGTTTCAGGAACACAATTAAAAGTTTTTATCACGCCCGGAGCCGGTGCAACGCAAGGTCGGGCAGCAATTTTATTAGAATACGCAACTGCGTAATAAGGAGAAAACAATGGCTTTAGGCGACAGATGGCAAAAGATTCGAGGGATTGTCGGTTCAATCTTTCAACTCGGTTTAGGCGGTCCGAATCTGAAAAACAGTTCAGGCGTAATTCAGGCAAAAAATGTCGGAGATTCGGCGTTTGCAAATGTTCACATTCAGGAATTACTGCTGAATGATGACGATACGAACAAAATCACCCTCAAAGCTCCTGATGCTTTGGGCGGTGATTATACTTTAACCCTACCCCCCGATAATGGTTCACCCGGACAAGTTCCGCAGACCGATGGTGATGGCAATCTCACTTGGCTGACCGTAGCTGCCGGAAATGACAAGATCATTACTGACACAACCAGTTTGGCATTCGGTTCATCTTCGCCAGTAGCGATGTTCACCTTGCCTGCGAATGCAGTTATATCAAAAATTATCGCCATCGTTGATACCGCTTTCAACGGCACAACCCCGACTGCTTCGGTCGGAGTCAACGGCGGGTCTGCTTCTAAATATATGGCGGCAAATGAATTGGACTTGAAAACGCTCGGTATCTATGAAGTCAATCCGGGTCAAACTCCGGTCGGTTCAACTGAAGCACTTGAAATTACCTACGCGGCTGATTCATCTTCGGCGGGTGCTGCCAGATTCTTAGTTGAATATTCAATTCCCAGCTAATGGCTAACAGATGGCTTTCAAATCTCTTTGGAACTAAGATGGGCGAGTTTTGGATTAACAAAGCTCGCCTGATCAGTAGCGGTTTGTCTGCCAATCGGAATATCACGATTCCCGACAAAGCCGGAACAATTGCGATGACTTCCGATATTCCGTCTGCGGTTATTTCGCTGACTTTTATCATTGACGGCGGCGGAGTGGCTATTACAACGGGCATCAAAGGTGATTTAACGATTCCTTTTGCCGGCACAATCACCGAATGGACGCTTTTAGCCGACCAGAGCGGTTCGATTTTGATTGATATTTGGAAAGATAGTTATGCGAATTATCCGCCCGTTGATGCAGATTCGATTACGGCATCTGCTCCGCCTACATTATCAAGCGTAAGCAAAAACCAAAGCTCCACTCTGACGGGTTGGACAACTTCAATCAGCGCAGGAGATATTCTCAGATTTAATGTTGACAGCATAACAACCTGTCAAAGAGTGACGCTTAGTTTAAAGGTGACTAAAACCTAATATGGCTTATCCAAGTTTTATAAACGCGGGAAGTATCGTTGCCGATACCGCCGGAGCCGGTTCAGTTACTCCGACTCTGCCTACCCATCAAGCAGATGATATTTTGATAATCGTTGCGGGTAACGCGGGAGGAACTCCTGTTTCAACCGGTACGTCCGGGTGGACGCAAATAGACAACGGAACGAATTACATAGGCATATTTTGGAAAAGGGCAACCGGGGCGGGAACTGCGGGAGCTACAATTGTATCTTCAACCACCGATTTATTTGCTATCGGTTATGTGTTTCGGGGCTGTCGGACAACAGGCGATCCGTTTGATAATTTCACCACTTTAGCAGACGTGAGCAACACGATTGCAAGTGATGGGGCAGGGGTCTTGACCGAAGGCGCGGAAAGGTTGGCGGTTGTGTTCTATGCAGTCGGTGATGACACCGCGTTTACGCCAAATAATACGATTTGGGATGAAGTAGTTTCCGAAGTGACGACCACAACCGGAACGGATGTCGCTTTTAGGGTAGCAACTAAACAGTTTGCGGCGAGTGGCGCAGAAATTGGGGATGTGGTTTTAGGAACCTTAGCGGCTGTCGAAGGCTGGCGCACTTTTATGATTGATCTAGCACCGCCTGCTGTGACTGCTCAACCCAAAAATTACGGATTTATAATTGGGTAAGATATTGAAAATATTGAATTTACAGTTATTTTTTGTTAAAATTATTTATGAACTTTGAACTTTCTCGCATCAAAGAATTTATTACCCGACAATCTTGGACGTTCGCCAAGACGATGCCCACCAGTCCACACGAATACGTTGTCAAAACCAAATTATCTGAAGCCGAACAAAAAGAGTTTGAGCATTTTGTGCTGTTCATCCGGCGCAATGGTCACCTCAAAAAATACAAAAAATTTAATTACGTTCATTTCGATATTGAGGGTTGGAGTTACTGGACAATGGGCGCCCCCTTAGAAATCACGACCATCATCAACCGGCACGACCTGGGATTTTATGATCTGCTGGCAGAAAAATACGACAATCTCTTCATGGACCCCAATTCCTTGAGGGAAAATGGGAAGATTCTCGAATTTATTGGAAATTATTTGCCCAAGCATTTGGATTCGATTGAACTTTTAGACATCGGTTGCGGGACCGGATTATTACTCGACCTGATACCGAGCCTCGCCAAAAACTATTTGGGCGTTGATCCATCAGGCTGTATGCTGACCGAATTCAGTAAAAAACATCCGGGAATTTGTCTGATTCAAAATACTTTCGAGGAACAAAATTTTGAGAAATCAGAAAAATTTAGCCTGATCACTTCCCTCTTTGGTTCGATTTCTTATATCAATCCAAATTCATTCGGGAAGATCCTAAAACTGCTCAAACCAAATGGTAAATATTTCCTGATGTTCTATAAGCCACGATACTTTCCGGTCACCTACCAGCGGACCGGGATTTGTTTTTCGCATTACATCACGGATGTGGATCTGTTGAAGGCGAATTTCACCTCCGTTTACGAATATTCCAATTATCTGATTGCGACGAATATCGAGTTGGACAAATGAAAATTCTTCTACCACAAAACGTCTGGGATGCTGCACTCGCCCGAATCAGATTTTTATTTGATGAGTTTGATGAAATTATCATCTCGCATTCCGGCGGCAAAGATTCGACCGTCACCTTCGAACTGGCAATGAAAGTAGCTGAAGAAAAAAACCGGTTGCCGCTCAAAGTTTTGTTTCTTGATCAGGAAGCTGAATGGACTTCGACCGTCGAACATCTTCGGGCAGTGATGGCAGACCCGCGGGTTGAACCAATTTGGCTCCAAATTCCGATCAAAATTTTCAACGCTGTTTCCCGCGAAGAAGAATGGCTGATGTGTTGGGAAGAAGGCGCGGAATGGATTCGGGAAAAAGAAGAAATATCTTTCAAAGAAAATATTTACGGAACCGATAGATTTAAGGAATTATTTACGGCTTTCGTTAATAAAACTTTTCCGAAAGAAACCAAAGTAGCCTCACTCGGTGGTGTCCGGTGTGAAGAATCACCGGTTCGAATGTTGGGCTTAACCAATGCCGCCACATACAAATGGATAACTTGGGGTAAAAGTCTGAATAGGCAAAAAACTCATTTTACCTTTTACCCAATTTACGATTGGAGTTATACCGATGTTTGGAAAGCTATTCATTCCAACAGTTGGGCTTATAACCGCCATTATGATTTTCTCTATATGTATGGCGAACCGATTCATTCGATGCGGGTCTCGAACGTCCATCACGAAACTGCTATCAAATCGCTTTTCCACCTGCAGGAAATAGACCCGGAACTTTATAACGCCTTGACCAAACGATTGAAAGGCGTGGATATGGCAGGCAAATTCAAAGATGACTTTTTTGTATATGAATTGCCCTACATGTTCAAGGATTGGGCAGAGTATCGGGACTTTTTGTTAGCGAAACTCGTTGCAACTGAACGGGTTGAGACATTTCGAAAGAAATTTGACGCGACCGAAAAGGTGTATAAGCAAACGAAATATTATGAGCGATTGATCAAAGAGCATATTCATTGTTTGATGGCGAACGATTATTATTTCACCAAATTGGACAATTTCTTGAAGCGTCCCGGGATGAGCAAGAAACATTTGATTAGGGATGGAGCTTATGCCGAAACTGAAAGTTAATAAATATGATTTCTGAGAAACTAAAAACTTTACTTAAAAATGACGCATCTGCGACCGAAGATAAATACGAATTTCTCGCGGAATTGCGAGAATTCATTCATCGTGAGCTTTCGCCGAACAATGCCATGCCGGTCGATTATGTCCGGTGGGTCCCGATTGAGAAAATTTCCGCCAACGATTACAACCCGAACTCCGTTGCCCGGAACGAAATGAAGCTCCTCTATCTTTCGATTTCGGCAGATGGATATACTCAACCCACCGTAACCGTTTATGACAAGGAAAAAGACCAATACATTATCGTCGATGGTTTTCATCGTTTTTTAACAATGAAATCAAATCCCGATATTGCCGAACGGTGTGCCAATCGCCTGCCCTGTGTCGTTATTGACAAAGACATCAATGACCGGATGGCTTCAACCGTCCGCCATAACCGGGCACGCGGCAAACATTCTGTCACCGGTATGGCGAATATGGTTTTTGAAATGTTGGATAACGGCTGGTCAGATGCCGATATTTGCAACGAATTAGGTTTAGAGGAAGAGGAACTGGTCAGGTATAAACACGTTACGGGTTTCTCAAAATTGTTCGAGAATTACGAATATCGAAAGAGTTGGGAAACTAAAAATCAAATCAAATTGCGGATTGCCGCCCAAAAGGAAAACGAAAATGCAAACAACAGCCCCGATTAAACATCGTGAAACCGTAAATATTAACCTTGAGCAGATCAAACCGTATTGGCGAAATCCGCGCGACAATGAACCGGCGGTTGAGGCGGTAGCCGAAAGCATCAGAAATTACGGCAATAACGTTCCCATCGTGGTTGATAAAAAACTGGTCATCATCGCTGGGCATACCCGGTTCAAAGCCTTGACCAAACTCGGCGTGAGCGGTGAAATCCCTTGTATCCTGGCTGATCTGCCCGCTAAAAAAGCGAAAGAATTTAGAATTGCCGATAACAAAACCTCTGAGTTGGCGACATGGAATAATGAAAATCTGATTCAAGAACTGAGAGAAATTGAACTCACTAATCTGGAAATCTTTTTTCCAGAAACCGATTTGGACAATCTGATTCAAAATTCTATCGGTGCCATCAAGTGGAACGAGGTGACAGCGGAAAGTTTCGCTCAATCGGAATTGGCTGAGGCTAACAAAATTGGTGTGTTGACAGATAAACGAACTAAGGATGTTCAATCGGTGACATGTCCGAATTGCGGAGAAGACTTTCAGGTGATCTAAACAATAAATCCCTGATTTTCGCCATAATTCTCTTTCTATGGCGAAAAAACTTGAAAAATCTCCGACCAAAAAGCCTTGGAAATCTGATTCAGTCTTAAGGGTAGAAGCTAGTCAACGTCTTCCTTCCAAGGAAAAATTACCTTCAAAATCTAAAAGGACTGGAAAAGTGAGACATAATCGCCCGAATCTTGCTGAGCAAGCCAAGATCGGCGAACGGCGGGCATTAGTGCTCGACCTAGCCAAAACCGGACTCTCTTTCCGTCAGATTTCTGCTCATCTTATTTCCAAAGGTTATAAAGCCTCTCCGACAACCATTAGCGATGACCTCAATGCAGTTCTGAAAGAATTGGCTGAGGTTCGCGTGCAGAAAACCGAATTGCTGGTCGAGATGGAGCTTGAAAAATTGGACGATTGGGAATTTCAATTAAATCTTGAACTCAAGAGTAATAAACCATCCCTTCATCCACTCGAAGATAAAATCAATACCATTGTGACATTGCTCAAAGTGCAGGATCGGCGCGATAGGTTTCTCACTTTATCTAAACGTGAAAAGTCCAAGATTGATACCCGCGAAGCCTTGGCCAAATTGATTGGCGTGCCGACCGAAAGACTGCCTGAGAAAAAATAATGGATTTAGGTTTAATCACACGCGAAGAAGCTTTTGAGATTATTTCGGCCATGCCTGACAGTGCTGAAAAAGACCAAGCAGCTTTGCTGGCGTTGGAAATCTATGGGGCAGCTCCGCCCATCAAACTTTTTGAGCCTTACAGATTTCTACCGTCCGAATACATTCAAAAATTCTTAGGCTGGTCACCATGGGAAGGACAGGAAAACAAGCCGGGACAAAAAGAAATCCTCGATGCTTATATTTTGTCTCTGCAACAACAAATAGAAAAAAGAGATTTTGAGCACGAAATAATTACTGAAAACGATTTGGTTTATTGGCAGCCGGAGCAGACTATCAAAAATATTATTCGGATCGAAGCCGGACATACGGTTGGTAAAACAAAATTGGCGTCAGGCATCGTCTCTCATTTCCTTGATTGTTTTACCCCGTCAATTATTTACACATTTGCCCCGACCTACGACCAGATCAAACACCTTTTGTGGAAGGAAATTGAGTCGGATCGTGGTCAAAATGATAAATTGCCCGGACGTATTTTAGATAACTGTCAGATCAAGATTTCACCAAATCATTTCGCTCAAGGAAGGGCAACCTCAAATGCAGGTAATAAAGGAACGGAACGGGTTCAGGGTCAACATAACGAGTTTTTGATGTTTGTTTTAGATGAAGCCGAAGGTGTCGCAGATTTTGTTTATGGGGCAGTTGACTCAATGATTTCCGGCGGTATCGCGGTAGTTATTTTATTAGCCAACCCCAAAACCCGGACTTCCAAGTTTCACCAGATTAAAAAATATTCAAATGTTCAATCCTTTCGGGTTTCCTGCATTTATCATCCGAACGTCATAGCCAGCCGAGAAGTCATTCCGGGCGCGGTCAAACGTGATTACGTGCGAAATATGATTGAAAAACATTGTGTGCCGGTTAATAAACATATTGAAGCCGAACATACTTTTGAACTTCCTTTTGATATTACGGTCAATGATATTTTTTATCCAAAGGGAACAATCTTTCAGCCAGATACCGAGTTTATGTTCCGGGTGTTGGGCATTGCTCCAAAAAACGTTGCAGATAAAACTTTGATCCCGACCGGGGTTTATGAAGCTGCCAAAGCTCGTCCACATCAAGCAGGAGATAAAACTGTTGCCCGATTTGGAGTGGACGTTGCCCGCTATGGGAATGATAAAGGAACCCTATATGTGAAATGGGATAATATGGTTTGGTGTTCTGCTAATTTTTCTAAACTCGATTCCAACGAATATTTTCAACATCTCAAAGCTGAGGCAATTAAACTGCATGCCAAAGGGGTAACTTCTTTGCATATTCGAGTTGATGGCGGCGGTGGTTTTGGGATCGGTGTCATTGATAAATGCACGGCTGACGCAGAACTCAAGGAATTATTCAAAGATTTCCAAGTTTTTGAAGTTCACAACAACGGAACTCCGTATGACAAAACCAAATATGCAAATTTAATTACGGAACTTTACGCTGAAACAGGTGAATCACTAAAGGGTTTGACTTTAATAAAACCGCCCGAAGTTTTGGAAATTGATTTATGTAATCGTTTCTTTAAATCTCGACTTTAGACAAAATCAAGATTTCATCAAACAAACCTAAAGATAAAAATAGCTGATTTTTGCAAATCAGCTACTATTAAGTTTTTTTAGTTTTGTGCAAAAAAAAACACTTAATGAGAGTAATTTTACACGAATCA
>JANOEF010000542.1:0-3522 GCA_031413075.1 Acidobacteriota bacterium
TGATTCGTGTAAAATTACTCTCATTAAGTGTTTTTTTTTGCACAAAACTAAAAAAACTTAATAGTAGCTGATTTGCAAAAATCAGCTATTTTTATCTTTAGGTTTGTTTGATGAAATCTTGATTTTGTCTAAAGTCGAGATAGTATTTTAGAAATTGTCTCAATCGAATGCTCAATGAGATTGTCAGATGTCTATAATCGGATTGAATTTGAATAAGATGACACGAATTAACCATAAATTTTCGGGGCTTAACCAAAACAAAGGTTTTATTCCCTTTATCACGGCTGGCGATCCTGATTTAGCCAAAACCAAAGAAATAATTCTGGCCCTGGCGCGGGTTGATTCAACCGTCATCGAACTCGGCGTGCCTTTTACGGATCCGATGGCTGACGGAGTGGTCATTCAAAAAGCTTCGGAACGGGCCTTGAGGCAAAATTTCGGCATCGCCGAGATTCTCAATCTGGTGCGTGAGGTGCGAAAGGAAACTGAGGTGCCGATTATTCTTTTCAGCTATTTTAATCCGCTTTTGCAATACGGTTTAGAAAAACTCTGTCAAGCTGCCAAAGACGCCGGAATTGACGGTTTTCTGGTTACTGATTTGGTTCCCGAAGAAGCCGGTCAGTTTTCAAGCCTCTTAAAATCGCACGATTTAGATATGATTTTTCTAATCGCGCCGACTTCGAGCGACGAACGGCTCAAAATGGTAGCCGAACGCGCTTCGGGTTTTATCTACGCGGTTTCACGAACCGGCGTCACCGGCGCCCGCGAAACAACCAGTCAATCAGCCGAAGTTTTAGTCAATCGGATGCGCCAATTCTCAGATTTACCGATTGCCGTCGGTTTCGGCATTTCAACCGCTGAACAAGTAGCCGAAACCTGGAAATATGCCGATGCCGCCGTGGTCGGTTCGGCGCTCGTCCGCGAAATCGAAAAGTTCGGCGAAGATGCCGATTTAATTATAAAGGTCGAAGAATTTGCAAAAAATTTATTGCCGAAAAATTAAACAAATGCGAAAATTGCATTATGAATCAAGAAGTTACAATTAAAACTTCCGAACAGGTTTGGCAACGGGTAAGCGTTCTCGCCAAACAGAAACATCGAAAAATTGAAAAAGTGATTGAGGATTTATTGGAAGAAACTGTCTCCGAAACAAAGGTCGAAGATTTATCCGATGAGGAGGTTCTGACGCTCAATAAGTTACAATTCGGCGAAAAACAGCAAAAAACTTTCAGTAATTTGCTCAAGAAAAATCGTGAAAATTTATTGACCGATAAAGAAAAACTTCAACTAGACGAATTGATGTGGGATTACGAAAGCGGTCTTTTGCGAAAATCTCAAGCCTTGCGCGTAGCAGTTGAACGCGGGTTGATGGCACCTCTTGAATCATGAGCAAAATTTCGGAGAAACTCAAAGAAAAAATTCGCCAAACGGCACAAAATCGTTGTGGATATTGCCTCAGTCAGCAAAGATACACGATGAGCAAACTCGAAATCGAACATCTTTATCCGCAATCAGAAGGCGGACAGGATGATGAGGAAAATTTGTGGTTAGCTTGCGGGTTATGCAATCGTTAGAAAGCCTCGCAAACACAAGGCTTTGATGAACAAACGTGAACCTTTCAGCCGCTTTTTAACCCGCGAAAATAAATTTGATCGGAACATTTCGACTGGAGTTTGGACGGGATAGAAATAATCGGCTTGACTCCAATCGGACGAGCGACAGTCAACGCTTTGCAATTGAACAACGAAATTGCGGTAGTTGTTCGCCGAAATTGGATTATTGCGGGTTGGCATCCGCCCAAATTATGAAAATTGAAACAGGCGAAATCATTGTTATGGTCTTGCACAACCCGCGTGAAAAAGTGATCGGTGTGCTGCACGAAATCAACGCGGCCGGCGTTTTTGTGCGCGGAATTGACCTCAATGCGTTCGATGATTGGTGCCGGGCGATAGCCGCTGACGAACCGTTTTATTCGATGCAGGATTATTTTTTCCCGATGTGGCGGATTGAACGGATGACAAAAGACGAAAGTTCAACTCATCTGCCTTCGATGTCCGAACAATTTACTCAACGGACAGGTTTACGAATCGAAGATTTTTAAAGTTGAAAAGTGAAAAAGGGAAAAAGGGAAAAAGTGGAAATCTTGATTAGTGGGAGTTTTTCCTACAAATTAAGTTGGGTAAATTACAAGACAAAACTTTTCCACTTTTCAACTTTTTCCCTTTAAAAACTTGCAGAAGTCTTATTTTTCAACTAATTTAGAAGTTCCTGTTCCTCAAAAACAGAAAAACATCGCGTTTCATCATTGAAACATCATTTCACAAACGCCTTCTTTTGTGTTACACTTCACTTGTCTTTTAATGAAATCAGACACAAAAGGAGAGAAAAAATGGCTGGAGAAGCAACAAAAATGGCATCATTAGACAAAAGTAAAGCAATCGAATCGGCATTAGCGAATATTGAAAAGAAATTTGGCAAAGGCTCAATTATGCGGCTTGGGGAAAGACCGCACGAAGAAGTTGGTTCAATTTCGACCAATTGTTTGAGTTTGGACGCGGCAATTGGAGTCGGCGGATTCCCACGCGGCAGAATTATCGAAGTTTATGGACCGGAAAGTTCCGGTAAAACCACGTTGGCGCTCCAAGTCGTGGCCCAAGCCCAGAAAGTCGGCGGAGTGGCGGCATATATTGACGCCGAACATGCACTCGACCCCGATTATGCCGAAAAACTCGGCGTCAATATTGACGAAATGCTGATTTCGCAACCGGATTCCGGCGAACAGGCTCTCGAAATCGCCGAAACTCTGGTTCGCTCGGCAAGTGTTGATGTGATTGTCATTGACTCCGTTGCGGCACTCGTTCCGCGAGCCGAAATTGATGGCGAGATGGGCGATTCTCACATGGGATTGCAGGCGCGTCTGATGTCCCAAGCCCTTCGCAAACTGACCGCCATCGTGTCGAGTTCAAATACCTGCTTTATTTTTATCAACCAGTTGCGCGATAAAATAGGCGTCATGTTTGGAAGCCCAGAAACAACGACCGGCGGAAAAGCCTTGAAGTTTTACGCCAGTGTCCGAATTGATATTCGCCGGATCGGCGCCATCAAAGAAGGCGACCGGGTGGTTGGCAATCGAACCAAAGTCAAAATAGCTAAGAATAAGGTTGCTCCGCCGTTTCGGGATTGCGAATTTGATATTATGTATGGCGAGGGAATCTCGCGCGAAGGCGATTTACTCGATTTAGCGGTGGCGAGAAATATCGTTGAGAAAAGCGGCGCCTGGTTTTCTTACTCGGGCGAACGCCTCGGACAAGGGCGCGAAAACGTCAAAAATTTCCTTAAAGAAAATGTTGCTCTGCGGGAACGTATCGAACACGATGTCAAAGTCGCGTTGGGACTGATCGTGGTTGAAGCCGAGTAAAACTGCATCTGTGAATTTGACAGAGACGCTTGGCTTATTTACACTATTTCACTTGCTCCCCAGTTTTGGTGAGTAAGTGGCTTGGTAGCTCAGTTGGTAGAGCA
>JANOEF010000543.1:0-2571 GCA_031413075.1 Acidobacteriota bacterium
GAGATTCGGGGCAACGACATTGCCATGATCTTTCAAGACCCGATGACCTCGCTCAATCCGGTTTTTAAGGTGGGAGAACAGATTGCCGAAGCCTTGCGACTTCACCGAAAATTAGATAAAAAATCGGCCTGGAAGGCGGCCATTGAGGCGATGAGCGAAGTTTCAATTCCGGATGCCGGTCGTCGCGCAAACGATTATCCTCACCAGCTTTCGGGCGGAATGCGCCAAAGAATAATGATCGCGATGGCCCTGGCCTGTGACCCTGAACTGCTGATCGCCGACGAACCTACTACTGCACTGGATGTGACAATTCAAGCTCAAATTCTTGAACTCTTAAACGAACTGCGTCAAAGCCGAAAACTGGCGGTTCTTTTAATCACTCATGATTTAGGGGTGGTGGCTGAAGTGGCTGAACGAGTCTGCGTGATGTACACCGGAAAAATCGTCGAGGAATCTCCGGTTGACGAAATTTTTGCAGTGCCTAAACATCCATACACACAAGGTTTATTGCGATCGGTTCCCAAAATGAGGGCAATCGGTGAGACCAAAGAACAACGGCTCCAAACCATCGAAGGAACTGTCCCAAGTCCAACTAAATTACCAGTTGGTTGTCATTTTGCCCCGCGTTGCAGTTTTAAAAAAGCTGAATGCGAGCAAAGTGAAATTCCGTTAAAAGAATTGAACCAAGACGTCAGGGTCAGATGTCTTTTATATTGATGTTTGGAATAATTGAACCATCTCAAAAAATATAACCATTGGATTTGAAAGTTATCAAATAGTGTAAATTTGACTAATTGTAACTTTGTTTGTTACAATTGGAAATCATAAGCGAGAGTTTAATAATTTCAATCGCTAAGTTATACTTTTTGCAACGTAATTATAATATTAGGAGATAATGATGGGAGAGTTTACAAAAGAAGCAACAGATTCAAATTGGCAAGCGGATGTTTTAGGATCAGACAAGCCGGTTTTGGTAGATTTTTGGGCCGAGTGGTGTGGTCCCTGCCGGATGATTTCGCCGGCTGTTGAAGCGGTCGCTGAAAAATTTGCCGAACAGGCCAGCGTCGTCAAAATGAACGTTGACGAAAATATGAACGTCCCGCAACAATATGGAATTCGGGGAATTCCGACATTGATTTTGTTTAAAGGCGGCGAAGAACAAGAGCGGGTGGTCGGTGCGGTTTCACGCGAAGCCATGGAAAAATTAGTCGAAAAATACGTTTGATTTGATTAAACCAAATTTGAAGGGTGAGGGGTAAAATTTTCAATTTTTCTCTCATCCTGTTTTTATTTTATGAAAGCAATCATGGTCAAAGAATATGGGGCGCCGGAGGTGATGGCTCTCGCGGAGATTGAGATTCCCAAAATCGGGGCTTCACAAATTTTAGTCCGGGTCAAGGTTGCCGGGGTCAACCCGGTTGATACTTATATTCGCTCGGGAATATACAATGTCGTTCCTAATCTGCCCTATACACCAGGCAAAGATGGAGCCGGATTAGTCGAAGCAGTCGGTGATAATATTACCAAAATAAAGGTTGGTGATCGAGTTTATACCGCAGATTCTGTCACCGGTACTTATGCAGAATATGTAGTTTGCAACGAAAATCAAGTCAATTTATTGCCGGAGAATGTTACATATGAGCAGGGGGCAGGGGTTTTTGTCCCGTATGCAACCGCATTTCGAGCCTTGTTTCAGAAAGCCAAAGCCAAAAAAGGCGAAACTGTGCTGATTCACGGTGCGTCCGGCGGGGTCGGGATTGCTGCCATTCAATGGGCCAAACATGCCGGGTTGCGGGTGATCGGAACAGCCGGTTCCGAAGCCGGATTAAACCTCATTGCCGAGCAAGGTTGCGATCTGGTGTTTGATCATTCTGAGCCAAATTATTTGCAGGGAATCGAAGCAGATATAATTTTGGAAATGCTGGCCAACATCAATTTAGTAAAAGATTTCGATGTTTTAGCCAAATACGGCAGAATCGTCATCATCGGAAATCGGGGGAGTCTGGACTTTAACCCGCGTTTAACCATGATGAAAGATGCCACGGTTTATGGAATGGCGTTATTTAATTTTACTCCCGCTGAAGAAAAAGAAATTCACGAACAAATTTATCTGGGTTTGTCCGACGGTTTTTTGAATCCGATTGTCGGCAAAACCTTTAGGCTCGAAAAGGCTTCACAGGCACACCACGAAGTCATTGAAAGTAAAGCCTTTGGGAAAATTATTCTGGAAATCTGAGAAATATGCAAAACGCCGCAGAATACGCCGAAATCATTATGCAGGATGAACGGGAAAAAATTGTCTCAGAAACCCCGACTATCTACCAAGATGACAGAATTGAACGGGTTTATAAATTTCTGGATGGGGCTGTGGTGAAATATGAATGGCAGGAAATAACTCCGGCCCGACGAATCGGGGTTGAGATTTTTAATCACCGGTTTAGCTTGATAAATTTACCTCAGCCAAATCCCTTGGGATTTGAAATTGGGATCATCAAAGTTATAAATTACCCAACCGCCTGATTATTTCTTAAATTCATCCAAGACTTCAAAAACCTGCAACGCATATTTGAC
>JANOEF010000544.1:0-19013 GCA_031413075.1 Acidobacteriota bacterium
GGCTGCGCAAGCAGCGGATAGGTGTCGTCGGGGCGGCTGTGGCTCATCCCCATTCCGCCTCCGGCGAGGACGACGAATCCGGTCAGCTCGCCGACGGTGCCCTCCGACAATGTGGGGACGATCCCGACATCGTTGGTGTAGATGTCGACGCAGTTGTCGCCCGGCCAGGCGATCGCGATCTTGAACTTGCGTGGAAGGTATAGTGATGCCGGTGGCGACATTTTTTAACTTAACGGTGGCATTTTGTACCGTTGCACCATTTGAATCTTGCACCGAGCCTAAAACCGTCGCGGTTTCAAACTGGGCAAACAAATTTCCGCTTAGTAAAAAAACGGAGAGAACTAAAGTTAGAAAACACTTTTTTGACAGACCTCTGCTCTTGTTCATAAATTTTTCCTCTGAATCTCCTAAATATTTGACTGGATATATAAACTCAGTAAAAGCAATATTTTAGACAGAATTCTACTTGCTTTCTTAGTTTTGAATTTAAGAATCAGTTTATTTGAGCAAGGTGAAGAAAAGGTTAAATTGAGGTTATTTTTGCAATAAATCAATATGGACAAAATGTGAACTGAAACCGATTTAAGACGAGGCCAAATTTGTTTGAAAGAGGAAACTCGCTCCGTCCTTTTCTGCTTCACGGGCATATCGGTAGCCCTCATCTGCCTCAGTATAATTCTTGGGCTTGACCTCGTGTGAGAATTCGACGTTGACCACTATCCAGCCTTCGCGGTCGAGGTAAAAATTGACGAGCTGCACGGCTGCCTCGTAATCGGGGAAATTTATCCAACAATGAACCGCCGCACTACTAAAACCGCTAGTATTGAGCGAACCGACACTGGGAGTCGCTTGAACGGTCAGAAACCACATTATGACAACAGTTTAGTTCATTTTTGAGCTTCTGTCTAAATTTTTTTCGAGGGATAAAAATTGAAGTGCTTTGGGCGTGGGCAAAAAAACTAATGAATTTTATGAGAGTATGGTCAAAAGACGGAAATAATTCGTTCAATTTTTTCGTCAAACAAACCTTGAAATTGCATCTCATTTAGGCTATCGTGTCATCTATGAGACAGATAAATAATCCCCCAAATCCTTATCTCAAATATTCAGCTGAGTTTTTAGGCGAACCGCCGCCGACGAAACTCGAAATTTACGAAGAATTTACCACCAAACAGATTATCACCAAGGCGTGGTCATCGGATTTTGGCAATCGCTACACAGTCAATTGTTACCGCGGCTGCATTCACGGCTGCACCTATTGTTTTGCCCGCCAGTATCACGAATATTTAGGTTACGGGGCGGGGACAGACTTTGAAACAAAGATCGTGGTCAAACCAAATGCTCCGTATTTGCTGCGCGAAGAGCTGAAAAAAACTCGCCGGGACATCCATCACCTTGACTTTTCTTTTGCCACCGATCCGTATTTACCGCTTGAGGCAAGTTATCAATTGACGCGAAAATGTTTAGAAGTCTGTCGGGATTATCAAATGCCGGTCGGAATTATCACCAAATCACCATTGGTAACACGAGACATTGACATTATCAAACGGCTCAAAAAAGTGACAGTTTTTTTTTCAATTCCGTTTCTGACCACTGAAAAATCAAAGCCGTTTGAGCCGTTTGCGCCAATCCCCGAAGTTCGTTTTCGGGCTATGAAAGTTTTAGCCGAAGCCGGCATCAAGGTCGGTCTGGCCCTGGCGCCGGTGATGCTCGGCTATAACGATGCAGATATTCCACCCTTGCTCGAAAAAGCGCGAGAAAGTGGTGCAACCGAGGCTTTTATGGGAATGATTCATTTTGATACCGATTCGATCGAGGATTATTTTGTCCAAAAATTGAACGAAAAAGTGCCGACTAAAGCCGATAAAATCCTTAATCACATTCGACGTGAGCGGGACGGAAATCTGCGGCATCGAAACTATCAGGAGCGTGGAAAAGGCAAAACCGAGGCCTGGGAGATGGCTCGGCAACTGTTTAATTTGCATTATAAAAAGTTGGGATTTAAGGAATCGGAAAAGAAAATTGAAGTTGTCGGAACGCCCCCTGTGCCGGTTCAGCAATGCTTGTTTTGAAACCGGCAATTGAGAGAATTTCGACTGAATTGGGGAATTTTTCTAATCCGGCGGGGAGGTCAAGGGAATCGGGTTGAGGTCATTATTCATTGTTAATCAATCATTTAACTAACCGACTCCCTTGTCTTAGGGGATACGTAGCGGGGGTTTTGTAATCAAGAAAAGCAACTTTCGTTCCACAAAAAAAGCCCTGAAATTATCCAAGGCTTTTGAGTTTTTGCCGCATTTCGAAGCAGGGAAAAATCTCTACGTTTGGAAGCGCAATTTTTCAGTTTTTACTAGAGCAGGTCAGCAAAAATTAATTAAGATAACAAACTTTCAAAAAAATCAACTGAACGAAGAGTTTATCAACGGCGATTGGTTTTTTTGATTGTCAATTGTCCATGGTTAATTGTGCCTGACTGCTTACATCCCATTGACAGCTGTCTCAGTTGCCAGTTCGGGCAGATGTTCAAAAAGCAGTCTGGTGGTATTACCACTCGAGTCCATAATAATCAGACCTTCATCTAAACCGTCGAGCGTGATATTTTTGATGACATTGACGGGATCGCTGACGATGTGCGAGTAATGGTTTCCCTCTTCGATTCGTCTATTTTCCAACATTATTTCGACTCCGCTTTTATCTAAAACAACCCCTGAAAGAGGCATTTTTTTAACCGTTTGATGACTGCCTGTTTCATCACTCACTTCGAGTCGGACCAGACGCGAATGATTGCGCTTATTGAAACTGTCAAAGTAATTGCTCCATTGTCTTTTTTCAACCGTTAATTGTTCCATAAAACCTCCCTTCCGAACTTATTTAGATTTAATCTGAACCTCATTCGGTTTAGTTTCGGCAGCTTTCGGAATCGTCAGCATCAAAACCCCATCTTGAATAGTGGCCTTTGCCTTGTCGGCTTCGACCCGGCGCGGTAAATCAAAAGCCCGAAAGATTTTGTTCGATTTCCATTCCGAATAGATAGCGTCTTTGTCTTTCTTTTCGCTCTTTTCTTCGATTTCGCCTTTGATCGTAATCCGGGTCGGTTCGATCGAAACTTTCAGAGTGTCAGCCGTAAAGCCCGGGACCTGGGCCCGAATATGCAAATCTTTATCAAGTTCTTTGATTTCGATCGGAACTTTACGGAGCAGTTCTCGCTCGGCTTTGAACCAATCTTCGAGCTCGTGTCCAAACCGGTAACCGCGTTTTTGAAAGAGTTCAAAAGCTCTTCTGGCGATGGCTTCCGTATGCTTGGCAAAATCTTCTAAAAAATGTTCTGCGGTAACAAAAATATTGTCACGATGTTCTTTTTTTTTCTCTAATGCTGTTTGTTGTTTGGCCATAAATTTATACCTCCTAATTTATTCAAACTCTGAAAAGAGTTCCGGCAATCAAGGTCTAGTGCAAACGGCGTGCCGATTGGTAAATTAAGATGATTCAACGGTTTGGAAAAAAAGGTAGATTGAAAATTGGTGAAATTTTCTCAAAAGTTTGATCGGCATTGGTAAAAAAGACGCAAAAAATTAGTTGATAGATTTAGCAAATTTATTGTGAAAATTGCGATGAACCCGCAGTTCAAACCAGATTTAGTCTGAAAACATATTTGTGGCAAATTGTTTTTGAATACGTCCAAAATTTTCTCCACCCAAAGTAACAAAGTTTCTAAATGCAGCCTGATTCATTACGTATTGTTTATTTCCAATGGTTAAAGCAACAAAATGCTTGGACAAAAACTTGTCTTTTCATCTCAATTAATGTTCTTAAGCTTCTCGACACTCACCGCCGTCACCTTATATTCAGGAGCCTGAACATATTTGTCGCGATAATTGCTGGTGATGCGGTTAAGTTTAGTTTCGGGATCGTGAAATGACGTAAACAGTTCGCCGGTTTTGACTTTTGGAACGATATGAACCGGTAGCACGGTCTCACCGTAGCGGCTTTTGAGACGGACTTTTTCGCCGTCAATGAGCGAAAGTTTTTCGGCATCCTGCGGTGAAATTTCCAAGCGGTCGGTCGGATGAATTTTGACCAGATCCGTCCGCATCGTCATCGTTCCGGCATTGAAATGATAGAGATGCCGACCGGTCGTCAGCCGAAACGGAAATTCTTCGCTCATTACTTCCTGGGTCGGACGATATTTGATACGTTTCAGTGCGGCCGTTTTTGATTTGGTAAAGGAATCCTGATGCAGGAATTCAGTTCCCGGGTGATCGGTCGCAGGGCAGCCCCATTGGAGGCCGCTCTCATTGATGCGCTCGTAAGTGATACCGTAAGCGTCACGCCAAACTTCGCGGATCTCGTTCCAAATCTCTTCAGCCGAATTGAAATTAAAATACTCGCCTTTTCCAAAAGCTTTGGCCAAACCGCAGATGATTTCCCAATCGTTTTTGGCATTTCCCCTGGGCTCAATCACCTGGCGCAATAATTGGACGCGGCGTTCTCCATTCATAAACGTTCCATCTTTTTCAAACGAAGAAACAGCCGGAAAGAAAACGTGGGCGAAATGCTTGGCGGTTTCGTTCATAAACAGATCCTGCACGATCACGAGTTCCATTTCGCTGAAAGATTTTCCGGTGGCCTCAGTATTTGCCTGCGACAGAAAAACGTCGTAGCCGATGACCCAGAGGGCTTTGTGAGTTCCTTTGGCGGCCGAGTCGAGCATCGCCAGGAGACTTTTTCCTTTCGCCGTCGGAATTGCGGTTTGCCAGATTTTTTCAAAATGTTCGCGTCCGTCTTCGATAGCGATACTGCCCGTCAAAATCCCGGGGTCGCATCCCATCTGAGCCGAACCCTGAACATTATTTTGTCCCCGCAAAGGATTGACACCCGTTCCGCGTTTGCCCATATTGCCTGTAATGAGGGCCATATTGATTAACGACAAAACACTTTCGGTGCCCTGAGTATGTTCGGTCATTCCGAGTCCGTGAACACTCATCGCCGGTTTTTGGGTGGCATACATTCGCGCCGCCTGTCGAATCAGATCCGCCGGAACATCGCATATTTCAGCGACTTTTTCCGGCGCATAATCGGCTAAAAATTCCCGGAATTCGTCAAATTCCGCAACCCGCGTTTTGATAAATTCGTCATCCGTCAAACCTTCTTCGATAATTGCGTAAGCGATTGAATTAAAGAGCGGAATGTTGGTTCCGGCTTTGTGCTGAAGATGAATTTTGGCATATTTGGCAAGCTCGGTTTTACGCGGATCTACCAAAATTAAATTCAAACCGTGGTTGATGATCGCCTGTTTGATCTTGGCGCCGACAATCGGGTGGTTTTCGGTCGGATTGGCTCCACAAATCATCAGCGTTTTGGCGAGTTCGACATCGTGAAACGAGTTGGTGGCGGCTCCGGTGCCGAGCATCATTTTGAGCGCGGCTGCCGAGGGCGTATGGCAAACTCTGGCGCAGCAATCAACATTATTTGTTTCAAAACAAACGCGGGCAAATTTTTGAGCCAGATAGTTTTCTTCGTTGGTGGCTCGTGCCGAACCCAGAATGCCGATGCTTTCCTTGCCGTAAGTCAGGTTGATGCGCCGTAATTCTTTGACCGTATAATCGAAAGCGGCTTCCCACGAAACTTCTTCCCAAACGCCGTTTTTGCGAATCATCGGCTCGGTAATGCGGTCTTTTGACTGGGCAAATTCGTAACCGTAACGACCTTTGACGCAGAGATGTCCGTTGCTGACCGGCGTCTTCATAGCAGGTTTGATTTGGACGATTTCGCCATCTCGAGTTCCAACCTCCATTTCACAGCCTGTTCCGCAATACGGGCAGACGGTTTTGGTCCAATCGGTCGGCACGCCCTTTTTCAGAATTGATTTGTCTTCTAAAGCGCCGCTTGGGCAAACGTCCGCACAGGCACCACAGGAAACACACGAACTTTCGCCGAATTTACCAAAATTATCGGGAATGATCTGGGTGTCGTGTCCGCGATTTATTTTTTGCCAGACGAACTGTCCTTGCAGTTCTTCGCAAATGCGGACGCAAGCAAAACAGTCAATACAGCGGGTCATATCTACCTGGATAAAAGTATGGCTGTCATCAATAAATTTTTCGGGTTGAGCAAAATCGGCATCAATCAAGCCGTATTGCCGAGCGAGGCGATGAAGTTTTTTTTCGGGATGAAGCAAAAAATCGTCGAGCGGATAATTGCGGGTCAGCATTTTCAAATCGGCTTGGCGGGTTCTTTCAATTCGCGGCGGATGGGTGACAACCTCCATTCCGTCTTTGAGAGTTGTCTGACACGAAGCCGTCGCCCGGGCCGTCCCCCGCACCTCGACAATGCACATCCGGCAGTGCCCGCTCGGCTTGATCCGGTCATCGTGACAAAGGGTAGGAATATCGATCCCCAAACTCTGACAGGCATGCAAAATTAAAATACCTTCCTCAAATTCTTTGGTTTCGCCGTTAATTTTTACTCGTATCATTTTGTTCAATTTTCTTCAAAACGCAAGATAGTTATTTTCCCGTCTGCATCAGTAATGTCTAGACCGTCATTAATTTCGTTCAAACTGAAACTAATTTTAACCATTTTTACGTTTTCAACAGTGTGCGTCATCACATCGCCGAGTCGTATTTGAATCGAATTATGATGCGAATCAAAATCAATTCCGGTCAATAACAGTCCGTCTTCGAGCCAGTAATCATTACCGTTTTCAAAAACGCCCAATCTGGTTGGACGACCATTATTTTCCTGACCGTAAAACTTCAGGAAATTTGTCCAAGTATGTTGTTTAACAGCTCTGTTACTCATAAGCTCACCTCCTTTTTTGAACCTGTGCTGCGTAATACTGTCGCCAGATACGGCACCAAAACCATAAATAAAAGCCCCAACCCCATCAAACCACCGCGTGAAAAGTCATAATCTTCCAGCATTCGTTCCCACGAATAATTCAGCACAAAATAGCCTAAGCCGAATTCAAACCCCGCAGTTAAAAACATCCACATCATTCCAATAGCGAAAAGTGATTTAACCGAAGGGGCATTGATCCACCGAATCGAAAGATAGGCAATCAGAAAAATCAACAGCATCCCGACCCAGAAAGCGATGCGTCTGGCCGGAAAATCCCCGATTAACGGTGCCAGAAACAACTGGCGGAGTGTTCCGTGAATACTTTCGGCCAGGATAATCAGCAGCCAAACGATAAACGAACGGACTAAAAACATCTTTGCCCCCTCTTTGGCCACCCTCAATCGGAGTGCTTATTTTAAGTCTAGGCAAGCCTTATGCCAGTTTTCTTTTGGTTAAAATACTGGCGTTTTAGTGAAAAAAGATTGAAGCCTTTCACTACTTTGGGGAATTTTACCCACTTCCTGAAAGGCGTCACTAAAATTTTTTGACTTCGATATAACTACCATCGGTCAAGTCATTGGTCGGATGCAGGATGACCTCCGCGTCTTTTTCAATTCCTTCGAGTATTTCGTCTTCATCGGAGTTTCGTTCGCCAATTTTCACCTCGCGAAGTTGGGCTTTGCCTGTTTCTACCACAAAAACGCTCCACCCTTCATTTTTACGAAACACCGCGAATATTAAAAACAGCCTCGCGTGGTTCGAGATCTTTCATTTCAGATTTAGTTAAGGCAGGCTTCATCGTTATTCATTCTCTCGATTCGGTTAAATCAACACCGGTTTCGATCAGTTTTTTGAATTGCTCGGTAAATCTCGCGGCCGGTGCGCCGTCAACCAGATCATGATCAAAGTCGGCGGTTAGATTCAGACATTCGCGGATTTCGATTTGCCCGTTATGAACCCGTACTTGCTCACTGATACCGCCGATAGTGATGCCCAGCGTATGAGCCGAATAACCGATTCCCCAACCGCCGCCGGTACCAAACATTCCGACCGAGGTCAGATAAACTGTCCCGACATATTTTTTCCAGGTCTGCGGACTCCGGTTGACCAGCCGAAAAATTATGTTTCTGATAAAACCCGGCAAGAGCATAAAAAATCTCATTGAGTTCCAGAGCCTGGCATGGGCGCTGTGCTCGGGCTGCTGCTGAATCGAACGAATTTCATCGTGAATCTCCCGCCATGTTTTCCGGTTTGCCGCCCGGATGATATAGGCCAGCGGAAACTTTTCGCCGTCCAGCTCGATCTCAATATAAGTAAGCACATCAACGTCTTCAAAAATGATCAGTTGATTACGCAGATTGCGGTAAGCCTGAATTGATCGGTTAACTGCCACGGCTTGTCCGAGACAGGCGATGACAAATGCTGTGAACGAAAGTGACTCACCCGTTTTTTCCTGATGCTCACGAATAAATTTGCGAATATTGGTGACATCAATCTCAAATAACCCGCGAACTGTGTGTTTGCGGTGACAAAGCCTTCCGGAATCAATAATTATGTGCCGGATTCGCGGAAAGGGCAGGACTTTATATTTTCCAGAATTCTCTTTCATCGGCCAATTAAAACCTCCGTCATCGGGTATTTCCGACAAGCCATTTAATGACCCCGAGCATCATCAGATTGGCGATGGTGCCGAATTTGGCGTCCTGCCAGGAAAAGAAAATAACTATTTGAGAGATGAGAACGGCAACTAAGGCAATCATCCACCACCAATCTTTTCGGAATAGATAAACCGCCAGAGTAGTCAAAAAAAGGATGGTGACGGTTAACCAAAGTAAGCCTTGAACTTTTGAAATCGGTTGTTTCAGCTGTTCTAATTCGGCAAATTCGAAGGCTTTGGCAAAACCCATTAAATGGATCAGTCCGTGAAACAATAAAAGCAAACAAATTATTGTTTTAAGCACCATAACTTCCCCTTAACCTCAAAAAAATCATCTGAAATCAAGCAATTGACGCCGAAAAACGAATCAACCCGCCACCTTTTTTCGGCATCTCGCCGTTTGTTCCTAAATTTTTCGGCGGATCAGTTTCGTTATTCCCCAGACCGTCAGCAAAATTACGGGGGCGGTGGCGGCAATCATCGGGAGCCGGGTCAGCCAGTCTCTAATTGGGCAAAAGCGAGTTTCGCCATTTTTCATTTCGATATAGCCGAGAGGGTTTAACCAAACACCGCCGCCGCCGCCCGAGCCTGCTTCATTCTCTTTTTTGCCGCCGCCGCCACCGAATCCATAAGCCGCTTTAGCGACGGGAATCACCGTCACCCCGTCACGTTCAATCGGTTCGCCGAAGATATATCGGGCGTTAGCGGTGATTCCCAACTGATGGGCTAAACGCTCAATAAAAGAGCTTGCTGATTGTTCTAATGCTTTTTTTTGTCCTAACATATCCTACCTCCAACCGATTTGTAACTAAGCCGTAATGCAAAATTAAAAATGCCAAATGCAAAATTAAGAAAGACCGAAAAACGAAGGTGGTCAATAGTTGGCAAGGTTTTCTTGATTTTCAAGAAGTCGCCAAACCTTGGCTGACCTGCTTACTTTGGCCAATTGTCCAAAAACTGATCGTTCGGGACGATCTCGAAAATATCGTTGTAAAAAGTCCGGGTTAAAGATTCAATTCTCGTTCCCTTCAACTTAAATTCCAGTGCCATCCAAATCGTCATTTTGCTAAAACTATGATTAAACTCGTAATATTTTCGCCCCTTAATAATTTTTATCGGAGACAATTCTCTTAAAACCGGTTGAGAACTGTTAATTTTGCTGTGATAAAAGATTTTCAGGTTCCGGTTCGCTACCACCAGCAAACTGTAATTACTATTATTGTCTTGCTTCTGAACCAAATAGACCTCAACCCTGAGGCTTTCATCTGTCCAAAATATGCTGCGGTAGGTCGGAAGTTTGTGAGTGGGCTGGGCTTGAATGGCGCTCATAGTGAGCCACAAAATTGTAGAAAGTAGAAATCCTGTCTTGGTGAATTTTAATAAATATCTTTTCATAACTCCCCCCTTAGAAAGTCTTTGGAAGATTAGATCTTTAGCTCGAGTTTTGTTGAAATCCGGGCTCCGGCAAATCTTTCTTCCCAATTTCGTTTGATACTTTTCTTGACGGCCGGATAAATTATCCAGTTCAAGACCGGCGAAACCAAAGCCATATAAATCGGGGTTCGCCAATTGAGTTTTTTGACGTAGATGGCGACATATAAAACATAACCGTCTGTTCTTTGTTCAGAAGCCAAAACCCAAAAACAATGAACGGTTCGATTGATGATCTCAAACAGGATTTCGTTTTCGGAGCAGTAGAGGATGGTATTGATGCTCTCGACAGTTCCTGACGGAATAATTGATTTTTCGCGTTCTGCCGCAGTCAGGCGGGTAATCCAGGAATGTTTATTGACCAACTCCGGCACATTATCCCAACCCAAAATTTTGCCGATCAAGCCGCGCATATCAAACAATGTTTTGGTAATAAAACCAAATTTGAAGTCTTGAGCCTGGTTCAAGCCGGTGATTCGATAGATTTCGTCCATCTTCATTCCGGCGGATCCGCCTGCTAATGCGATCACATCAAAACTGTGCATCGGAATCTCGGATAAGAATTGATGTGCTTTCAAAGGTAAATGATTAAAGTTTTGGAGTTGGCCATTCATTTTCCCCTCCCTATTTTTTGGGGCTCATAGCCGGCGGGGTGATGTAGATGCAAATCAAAATCGGTCGTCACTTCAATTCGGCGAAAGCCTTTTCCAACAGTCGAACTCCGATAGGTGATCAGCCATTGACGGTCAAAAGTTTGTTTAAATTCTTGTAAATACGGGGAAAAATTGACAAAATCGAGCCCGGAAAGATAGCTCTCGCCGCCCGTTTCGTCCGCAAGCCGAATCAGTGAACCTTGCCCGTAATTGACGGCGAATCGTCCGTAGGGTTTGCGGTCTTCTGACGGTGCATAAATCGCAAAAACACTGATTCCGCGTCGCTGGGCATCCTTGATGACTTTATCCAGCGAAATCGAAAAATACGGACTCGCGGAAAGATAACCGCCGGACATATCAAGCCCGTCCGAAACAACTAAGATAATTTTTCGACCCTCGGTATTTTCTTCAAAATGTTTCAGAACGTCCCTCACCCCATCGTATGGACTAAAGATGGGCGGAAACGACCCGCCGCGAATTATTCTGAGAGTCTCGGCCGCTTGTCGGCGATCCGTCGTCAATTCCTGAGTCACAATGGCCCCGCCGATGGTCAGATAAGCGGTCATGACCCGCGAGCCTTCGGGCATCTGACGAATAAAATCTTTCAGACCTTTAATCTCATTATTTGCTCGCCAGTCGAGATTATCCTGCACCACTACCGCTAAATTGAGCGGAGTCTGCCCGTCACTCTTAACCGAAACGATTTTTTGCGAACGCCCGTTTTCCAGCACGGCAAAATCGCTGTTTTGCAGTTTGGTAAAAGTTTCGCGTTGCTTTTCTCCGCGCGGATAAGCTGTCACCAGAATGCTCACTTCCTGAGCGGATGAGTTTTGAGTGCCAGTTTGAATTTTCGGCTTGTTTTGCGAAAAAACAAAACTCAAACCACACGCGACTGTAATTAACAGTGCGTTTAAGTATAATCTGCCGTTCATCTCGACCCCCTTAGATATGTCTCAGTTTAGCTCGCCCTTCGATCGAAAAAAGCCAGTAGGCAAAGAATAAAAAACCCGGCAAGGTAAAGACGATAAAACTCCAACCCTGCCAAAGTTTGCCATTCAGCATCAGCCCGTAAACGAGGTAAAAGGCAAAGAGGCTGATAATCGAAATTGCTCCGCCGAGGCCTTCATGACGCCAGGCGATTATCAATCCGACCATTAAGCCGACGGGGAAAAATAACAAACCGATCCATTCTTTGAGTCCAACCAGAGTGACATCAAATCCTTCTCCGATAAAGAAAAGAAGTATAAAAATAATCGTCACCAGACTGGTCAATTTAGCCATTAGTCGTAGGTAAACCATCGAACTACTTTCATTGCTTCGATGCTCAAACATAACCCCTCCTTAATCCTTATGCGGACAACGGCTGATCAAGACCGAACACTCTGCATGTTGCGAAACGAAGGCTGACACTGAACCGAGCAAGACCCGTTCCCAGAGCCGATAGCCGTGCGAGCCTAAAATTACTAAATCCATTTGCCATTCTTTTGATTTTTCAACGATGGCATATTTAGGACTTCCGAGGATAACTTCGGTTTTGACATAACAATCGAAATCTTTTTCAATTTTTTCTTTTGTTTCCTTCAGTATCTCTCTCGCCGCTTCCAGGTTTTGCTTTTCTATCTGGGCTTCGTATTCAAAGACAGCCCCGCCAAAAGGCTCAGCCATCACCGGCGTCGATCTTTCCACCGCAGATAAGACAATAATTTCCGAATTTTTGTCCAAATTGAGATTTTTCAATTCGTTGACAACACATTCGCTTGCTTTTGAACCGTCAATTGCTAATAACACTTTCATTGTTTTTACCTCCATCTGTTAAGATATGGGTGCATTTTCTATGCCAAGCAGTTTTTGAGGTCTTTTGGTAGGTTTCAACTATAAAAGTGGGTAAATTTACCCACTTTGTATTAAAATTCTCGCAAAGGTTTGTAAAAATATGCCTAATAATATCGTGCAAAACTCTGAACTGGACTCGAAAGCAATATTTAAAAGCATCATTACTTCGGCGATGGATGCCATTGTGACGGTTGATTCATCGCAAAATATCGTGCTTTTTAATGCGTCGGCGGAACAGATGTTCGGCTATCAGGCAAATGAGGTTTTAGGCAAACCCCTTAGTCAATTAATGCCTGACCAATTTCGCTCGAATCATCCTCAGTCCGTTGCAGAGTTCGGAAAGACTCAAGTGACTAAAAGGCGGATGGGAAGTTTAGGTAATATCTTCGGTCTGCGAAAAAGCGGCGAAGAATTCCCGCTCGAAGCTTCAATTTCTCAGGTCGAAGAATCAGGAAAAAAGTATTTTACGGCTATTTTACGCGATATTACGGAGCGAAAAAAAACTGAGAAAATCTTACGCGAACAAGCCGAACTGCTCAATCATGCCCGGGATGCGATCATCGTTTTCAACCTCAAAGATGAAATTTTATTTTGGAATAAAAGTGCCGAAAGAATTTTGGGTCATTCGGACAAAGAGACGGTTGGGAAGAAAACCAATGATCTGAGTTGTCTCAATGACGATCCGGACAAATTTGCTTTAGCCAGGCAAATGACTTTAGCAGAAGGAGAGTGGTTCGGCGAATTTTCTTTTATATCTCCAACTTCTGAAAAGAAAATCCTCGAGAGTCGCTGGTCAATCGTCCAAGATGGTGATGAAAATCCAATCTTAATATTGCTGATTTGCACCGACATTACCGAAAAGAAGCGATTTGAGTCACAATTTCTGCGCTCGCAACGACTTGAATCAATCGGAATCTTAGCCGGCGGAATCGCGCATGATCTCAATAATATCCTGTCGCCGATTATGATGTCACTGGCTCTGCTGCAAGCCCAGCACCAGGACGAAGATTCACAAAATTTGCTTCGCACCCTGCTCACCATGACCGAACGCGGCGGTGATATGGTCAAACAGATATTGTCTTTTGCCCGTGGGGTCGAGGGTGAAAAAATGACGCTCAGTCCGCGAATTTTGATTAAAGAAATTGTTAAAATATTGCGTGATACCTTTCCCAAAAATATCGTCATCCACCAGGAACTGGAGGAAGATCTCGACAATGTTTCAGGCGATATTACCCAACTTCATCAAGTGCTGATGAATCTCGCCGTCAATGCCCGCGATGCGATGCCCGAAGGCGGAAAACTTACTTTTATTGCCCAAAATATTGTGTTGGACGAACATTATGCGCGAATGAACGTGGACGCCAAACCCGGAGAATTCGTCGTGATTCAATTAACCGATTCGGGGTGCGGAATTCCCGACGAACTGGTTCACAAAAAATTCGACCCGTTTTTTACCACTAAAGAAAAAGGTAAAGGGACCGGACTTGGACTTTCGACCTCAGTCAGTATTATTCGAAGCCACAATGGTTTTATCAATGTTTACAGCGAAGTTGGAAAGGGCACTCGTTTTGGCATTTATCTGCCCGCCTTAAAAGAGGCGAGCGAACAGAAATCCGATCAACAACCGAGTTTGCCTCGCGGAAATGGCGAATTAATTCTGGTCATTGATGATGAAACCGCAATTTTAGAAGTTACGCAAAAAACTTTGGAATCATTTGGTTATAACGTTTTGGTAGCTCTCGACGGAGCCGAAGGGGTGGCTTTGTTTGCCGAAAATAAAGACCGGATTGAGGTTGTTTTGACAGATATGATGATGCCCGTTATGAACGGGATCGCAACCATCAAGGCGCTTCAAAAAATTGATAAAAATGTCAAAATTATTGCCAACAGCGGACTGGAGAACGGAAACGAAAGTGAAGCCATAAGTCTCGGGGCCAAAGTCTTTTTGCGAAAGCCTTACACTGCTAAAACACTCCTGGATAGTTTGCGGAAAGTTTTATGAAAAGAGAGGCTCGCGACTTTTTTGAAAAGTTTAGGCACACCGTTTGCGTTCGGGGGTGGTGAGAAATCAGTGAGGTATCGGTCAAATGAAGAAAATTTTAATTGTAGATGATGAGAAGATGATTCGTTGGACCCTCGCACAAGCCCTCAAGAGTTGGGGTTATATTCCAATCGAAGTCGCTACCGTTTCCGAAACACTCGAAACTTTTAACCATGAATTACCGCAAGCTGTTTTGCTTGATATTGATTTGCCTGATGGTTCGGGGCTGGATTTATTGCGGGATATCAAAACCAATCATCCGGAAGCCGTGGTGATTATGATTACGGGCAATGTCCGGGTTGAAACAACTATTTCCGCATTGCGCGGCGGCGCCTATGATTTTATCAGCAAACCGATTCATTTAGAGGAATTAAAGGTAGCGATTCGCAACGGGTTGGAGGTGCAGGAACTTCGCCACGAAGTCAAACAAATTCGTCGGGAACGATCAACCAAGTTTAGTTTTGAACAAATTATCGGTAAATCGCCAAAGATGAAAGAGATGCTGTCGCTGGCGAAAAAGGTGGCGGAGAGCGAAGTCGGGGCTGTTCTCTTGCAGGGCGAATCAGGAACAGGTAAAGACCTCGTAGCCAAAGCGATCCATTACACCTCGCGCCGTTCAGAAAAGCCTTTTGTGGCCATTAACTGCGCCGCTATTCCGTCCAACCTGGTTGAATCAGAGCTTTTTGGCTATGAGCGCGGCGCCTTTACCGATGCCAAAACGCGGAAAGAAGGACTTTTTGAACAAGCCGAGGGCGGAACCCTCATGCTTGATGAAATCGGCGAAATGGAACTCGCTTTGCAGGCTAAACTTTTGCGGGTTTTAGAAGAAGGGGTGTTTCGGCGAGTCGGCGGTTTGAAAGATATTCCGCTTGATGTGCGGGTCATTGCCGCTTCTAACCGCAATTTGAAAACCGAAAGCCTCGAAGGACGTTTTCGGCTTGATTTATATTACCGGCTCTCGGTCATTCAAATTGATATTCCGCCCTTGCGTGAGCGTGGCAACGATGTTTTACTGCTGGCCAATTTTTATCTGGAAGATTTGGGCGGGAAAGTTCGACCGACCAAAAAATTTCGCGGAATTACACCCGAAGTTGAGGAAATTTTTCGCCAATACGAATGGTCCGGTAATGTTCGTGAACTGCGAAACGTCATTGAACGATGTTTGATTCTCGAAGACGAAGACGAAATTACCAAAACATATCTCCCGCCTGATTTATTTGCTCCACATCTGCCGAGTAGTCAAAATGTTTGTAACGGCTCCTCAGATTCATTCAGTTTAACTCTGCCTAACAGTGGAATTTCGTTGGAAAAAGTCGAAGATTCGTTAGTCCAACAAGCCATTGAGCAGTCGCATGGTAATCAGACTCGGGCCGCTCAAATGCTCGGCATCTCCCGTGATCAATTACGCTATCGTTTGAAAAAACTGCAGGTGTGAAGAAAACTATTTTTGTTCGATTATTCTACTTTTGACCGGCGACGAGAGGACGATTGAGGTGGTCGTGATTCCATATGGAGTTAATTTATCAATCAAGGTTTGCAAATGTCCGACATCGGCGACCGCTACTTTCATAATAAATGAATCCCCGCCGGTGGCCCGGTGACACTCCAAGACCTCGTTTGATTCTTCGACAACTTCGATAATGTGCGAATAGTCAATTCCGGTAATGCTCATTCGGATAAAAGCCATAATCGGTAAACCAACTTTTGCGGCATCAATTTCCACGCGGTAGCCGGTAATGATCTTGGCATCTTCGAGTTTGCGGACTCGTTCAATGACCGCCGGAGTGGTTAACCCAACCCGGCGCCCGAGCTCGGCAAAACTCGTCCGGGCATCGTTTTGCAGTTCTTTAAGAATTTTCCAGTCAATAGTGTCCATTTTCGATTTCAGTTCTGTAGTTTGCAGATACTTTATAATATAAAGCAGAATCTTATTTTTTCCTCATAATCTTAACTAATTTGTCTCAAAAAACAAACTAAGCCTATTCAAATAAGCTGTCCTTTCCATTACAATTATTTATTTGCAGATAACCGTATCTTTTTAGGAGAAAACTATGTTAGTCGAAACTGTTGCCACATTTGAACCTGCTGTTTCAATTTCAAATTACAAGGTTGCGGATGAAGATTTGCCGGCCTTTACCGATTTAGAGTTTGAGCATATTAACGAACTTCACCTTGATCATCCGGGCGCAAATGATCCGCAATACCGCGAACGCCGCGATTATATTGCGAGTTGTGCCAAAAAATTCCGCGAAACCGGCGACATCACCGACGTTGAATACACACCGCGTGAACAGAGAGTTTGGCGGTATGTGGCCGAAGAATTAGAAGAGTTACAGCAAAAATACGCTTCGCCGTTTTATCTCAGAGCCAAAAAAGATTTAGGGATTACAACTGAACGGATTCCGCAATTATCGGAGATGAATCGCCGTTTGAAAGAATTAACCGGTTTTCGCCTCGCGCCGATCGAAGGTTTGGTCGAAACTCGCGGTTTTCTTTCGTGGCTGTCGTATCGGACGATGCTCTGCACCCAATATATCCGCCATCATAGCGAGCCTGCCTACACGCCCGAACCGGACATCGTTCACGAAGCAATCGGACATATTCCGATGTTCACTAACTCGAATTTTGCCGATTATTCACAGTTCATCGGACACGGCGCACGCATTGCCACCGATCAACAACTCGAAGAATTGGGCAGACTTTACTGGTTCACCATTGAATTCGGTTTGGTTGAACACGAGGGCGACATCAAGGCTTACGGCGCCGGACTTTTATCAAGTTTTGGCGAACTCGAACACGCTTTTTCGGATAAAGTTGAGCGTCGCAAATTCGATTTGGAAGAGGTTATCAATCACGAATTCACCTATTCCGATATGCAGAAAGTTTTGTATGTGATTCCGAGCTATGCCGAATTAAAAGAGGTGACGCGGAAATATATTGAGAGCTTTTAAAAAACCGTAGTATTTTAAAGAAATGACTTTAACAATCGAACTAACACCCGAAATAGAATCTCGACTAGAAGCCGAAGCGAAACGCAACGGAATGAGTAAAACCGATTTGGCAAAAAATGTTATCGAGGAAAGATTTGCGCCAAAAGAAAAACGGCAAAATCATATTCCCGAAGGAGTTAAGCCGCGCTATGTCGGCAAAGCAAAAACGCGCGATTTTTCGGGCGATCGTGAATGGCTGGCGGAAAATCGAAATGAATATATCGGTCAACACGTTGCTTTACACGGAAAACATTTGATTGCAAATGGTGAAAGCTACAAAGAGGTAGCGACAAAAGCACGAGAAGCGGGATTCAAAGATGCTTTGATAGTATTTGTCGAAGACCCGAACGCACCGCCTTTTGTAGAGTTTATATCTTAAAATGATACACCAACTAAATTTTCAGAAAAAGGCGATTTATGATTCGTTGGAAGTCGGAATTACCATAGAAACAATTCTGCGTTTGGGCGATATTGAAACAATCTGTGAAGCAAAAGTTGATACGGGTTCGGATATTTGCATTTTTAAACGAGAAATCGGCGAGTATTTAGAGATTGATATTGAATTGGGTTATAAGAAAAGGCTTTCAACACTCGCCGGCGGATTGTCTGCTTTTGGGCATAGCCTCGAACTCGAAACGCTCGGTTTGAAATTTGAGACGTTTGTTTATTTTGCCGAAGATTATGCGCTTGACCGAAATCTGCTCGGCAGACAAGGCTGGCTTCAACTCGTCAAAATCGGTTTGGATGATTATAAAAACGAAATTTATATCAGTCCGCAAGATGAAGAAATATATTGAGAACTTTACCGCGATTCGTCTGCTGATGAATTCGCCAAACAAAGCGGATAAACAAATTGGGTTTATCCAAGATGGAAAAAAGAAATAGAAATTGTTTATTTGCAAGAATTTAAGCAGGATTTTGTTGAGAATTTTCAAATGGCAGAGATAGATTATTCAGTTGAATCAGAAGATGAGTGGTACGAAGACTTCAGCCACAGCACTTTATCCGATAAAGAAGTTCAAGAATTTCTGATTATTGCCAGAAAAAATTCTGATATTCAATTGCGAAGACTGGTTAAGGAAGTTCAATTCTTGCGGAATTTAGCACCACATCTGATTGAAGTAGCGGAAAAGGGCGATGACAAAAATAATATTTTAGATTTTCTTCGTAGAATGATTAAGGCAATTGACTTAGCAAATAATAAAAATAAAAGTTTATGACAGACAAAAATCCATTAGGTTTAAAAAAGATACATCACGTTGAGTTTTTCGTCGGCAATGCGAAACAAGCAGAGTTTTATTATCGAAATGCCTTCGGTTTTTCGCGGGTGGCGTATGCGGGTTTGGAAACCGGCAATCGTGATGCGACGAGTTATGTCGTGCAGCAAAACCGGGTCAATTTTATTTTGACCACACCTTTGCACGCAGATACTTATGCCTCTGAGCATTTGAAAAAACACGGTGACGGCGTGCGCGATATTGCGTTTCAGGTCGAAGACTGCGACCGCGCGTTTAACGAAGCCGTCAAACGAGGTGCATTACCATTTCAAACCCCACGCGATATATCTG
>JANOEF010000545.1:0-8731 GCA_031413075.1 Acidobacteriota bacterium
GTTCCTGTTAATGCTCATTTTTGCATTGATTGCAACTACCGGGTTTTCACAGGCAGGCAAAAATTCATTTTTTGTCAATTCCTTTGAAATAAATACTGCCTTGAGCTGCTAAAACTCCTGGTAATTCCAAACTCAGGGGTAACTCAACTACTTCTCCACTTTTAAGACCCCACCACACGGAAGCAACCAGAAATGATAATCGCACTGCCATTTCAGTTGAAAGTCCAAGTGTTTCTGCATTTTGAATCATCAAAATATTAATCACCAGCATTACCACCCCGCCGATGTAACCTGCACCATATCCGTAACTGGAAATTTTGTCGCGCTTATCCTCCGTTGTGATATCAATCAAAAATGCGTTGTAAAAAACATTGGCGGCGGCAAAACTCATATTTGAAATTATCAGCAAAATACTGGCGTAAAGATAATTGTCGCCTCGCGCAAAAAACAACAAGGCACTCGCCAAAACCCCCGCATAGCAAAAGACTGCCATCATTTTCTTTTTGAGGTGGGTGTAATCGGCGATGGCACCTAAAATTGGCAACATGACAACCATTGAAACAACGGAGATGGCGATACAAAAAGCCGGAAGCCCTTTTGGGGTCACGTTAAAGAAGAATAAATTTAAAATTACACCGTCTTCACCGTATGTTTTTTGGGCCAAACTGATCAGGTATGGTCCGATCAGAACGCCGATGACGGTTGTATAAAAAGCCGAATTTGCCCAGTCATACAACATCCAGCCGAAAATCTCTTTTCGATCATTTTTTGGAAAATTATTTTCTTCGCTCATTTTTTCAAGAGACTGATGATCGCCGGTGTAATATCGGATAAATCATTGATTTTCATAGCGATTTCGTGTCTTTTCCTTCCCCAGATAATAGTTGGAACTTTATTTAATGTGTGGTTACGAACGGACAAATCTTCTATGTTTCCGTGGTCACTTGTCAAGATAAAAGTGGTCGTTTCTAAATTTATATTTTCCAACACCGTCCGAATCATCTCCGCTAATTTGGGTAAATGCAGTTTTGCCCACTCTAAATCCTGGGCATGTCCGATTTTATCGGTCAAAAAATGTTCGTACAAAGTGAACCGATTGGATTGAACTAATTTTGCCAGAATTTTTCCGGCCTCGATTGGCGTCCGGAGCGGAACCTCAGAGCCCTGATCGCACAAAAACTGGTTGGTAAAATCATGGTAAACCGCAAACCCTCCCAGTAAATCCGGAATCATCCGAAAAGACATTCCAGCCGCTTCAACCGCACAGGTAGTTGCTGATTTCCAACGTTTGTAATAAGTCTCGAAATATTGTTTGGTGTAAGCGTTGGCAAATAGATTCGGCTCAATTCCCTGATTTTTAAGTTGTAAAAAGATAGAATTATCGGCGATCACCTGACGCAATTTTTGATTTGGAAATCCGGGTTGATGCGATCCCAAATATTTGGGGGCATTAATTCCGGTCAAAATCGTGGTTTGACCGGATGCGCTCTGCGGACGGCCTTCGACTCCCAAACAGGCATCTGTCGGAACTAAAACCCCATCAAAAATTATTGGATGTGATTCAGCTTGAAAATGTGCGAGTGGTTCAATATTTTCGATTTTTGCCAGCGGGTTTTCGTGATTGCGCTTTCCAACTCCAAGTCCGTCAATGAAATAAAGGATGACTCTGTGCTTTTGCATGGAAAGGATTTTAACAGAGTCCGGTTAAAAAACGAGATTGAGGACAAAATTTTCCCAACTATTTTGAAATTCCACCATATTTTTTTTGCCTAAAGTTTGCTGCAAAGATTTGTAACCCGTCCGATCGGTTTTTCGATTTTCGTAAAACTCCCGGTAAAATTTCACCAATAACCCTTTTTGCTGAAGATAATAGAGCAAATAGCGCGATTGTGCATAATTTGTACCTCGGTCAGCGTTGTAAAATTGGTGGTCGCTGGTCGAAAGCAAAGTTTGAAAATCGGGTACGATTTTTTGTCTAATGGCACGTTGTAAACCGGCTAAACGCCAATTTGTATAACCAACCAGATGACCATCTTCTTCGCCGGATTGTTCAAAAAGCGAACCCATTCCTTCATTGAACCAAGCCGGACAATCAGGAAAATTAGCCTCGATAAAAGGATGGACTATTTCGTGAACCAGAGTCCCGCCGCCGGTTGCAATATTCATCACCAAAGCCTTATTGGCAGAGGAATAATAGCCATAAGGCGTTTCTGGTTCATCCTCAAAAAACTCTTTCGCGTGTTTACGGTAAGAAATTTCGTCTTTGAACAGCCAAATATTTAAAATATTTTCGGGGTCTTTAGTAAAAAAATCTCGTTTCAATTTATCCACTGCCCACCTGACCGTATTTTGGCTGCGCTTTTTGACCATTTCCGGAGACTCATCGCCAATGACGACAAACGGCTTTTCGACGAGTACCGTAAAACCACGGTTTTTGAGTTTTGTGTTCAATTTTTCCGCGTGTCGTTGGAATTCTGCGTCAGTCTGGTTGGCCAAAAGTTGGGTAAAACTAAGTAAAATGATTGAAATTATTATTATTTTTTTTGGCATGGGTACAAACTCTCCAAATTTGAACGAAACTTTTCTCAACAATTGCAATTTATTTGATGCCGAAACTTTAATCAAAGTAAACGAAACTCTTTTAACGATTGCAAAGTTAAATGATCAGTGGCTGTCAATGTCACCCCTGCCAGAATATCTGCGAGATTTTCCGCTTGAAAAATCTGGCCTAAATTTAGCACGTCAAAATGCGTAGAAAAAATGAATTCATCAATTGCACCGCCTTTCAAGAGCGCTTTGAGTTTGGGAATTTGAGTTTCGTCTGCAAGATGAGCCGAATAAATTGGGAGTTCCGTTACGTTCGAATTTAGTTCGCGCAATTGACCAATAATTTTAAGTTTAGAATTTTGTTCCTGCAAAACTAAAAATTTTAATTTCGCAAATTCTGTTTCATCAAAAACATAGTCTTGGAGGGCTTGCAAAATATCCGAAGTCCTGATGGTTAAGGGGACGACGTCAGCATGAAGCTGGGAAAACCGGAGTCTGTCGGAAACCGCTTCTCCACAGGCCAGCACCCTCAATTTATCAAGTTCAAAGAGATCTTTCCCTAGTTTTTCAAAAGCGGTCACAAAATATTCAACCGCATAGACGTCAGCAAATATGAGCCAGTCAAAATCAAATATTTTTTCTAAAAGTACCTCGGAAGCTTTAACTTCGTCAGTTATAATCGTCGGAAAAATAACAGTCTCAATATTGTTTGAAGCCAAATCGGCGATTATTTTTTTATTTATGTTTGTGGCGAAAAGCGAATAAGTTTTGTCAACTGAAAAGTTCAACATAAATCAATAAGTTAAACCGACAATGCAAATAGTGCAAATGCAGATTTGACAGAAAAATGTTACAAATGTTGTAGTGTTAGTTTGGTTTTTTAAGCTATGAAAGCAATGATTTTAGCAGCCGGATTTGGAACACGGCTTTTCCCCTTAACAATTGACCGCACCAAACCTGCAATTCCTTTTCTGGGCAAACCACTGGTCGGCTATGTCGCCGAATATGTTGCCAAATTTGGATTCCGGGATGTGGTTGTCAATCTTCATCATCAACCTGAATCTGTGATCGAGGCGCTTGGCGACGGCTCTCAATTCGGTGTAAATATTCATTACACAATTGAAAATCCTAAAATTTTGGGAACCGCCGGGGCTTTGGACAATGCCCGTCATTTGCTCGAAGACGATACTTTTGTGATAGTCAATGGAAAACTCATAACAGATATTAACATTGCCGAAGCGGTTGCGACCCATAAAAGGTCGGGCGCTCTGGCCACCATGGTTTTGAAACCGAACATCAAACGCGAAAAATTTACCGAAGTAAATGTTAAAAATTTACAAGTAACCGGATTTGGTAATGATGCCCATCCTTTCACTGCCGCAGAAATTCGCGATACCACCGGAGGACTTCCGACTCCGTTGATGTTCACCGGCATTCATATTCTTGAACCTCGGGTTTTTGATTATATTCCGCGCGGAGTTTATTCTGACATTGTGCCTACTTTTTATAATCCGGCTATTAAAAATGGTGAAATAATTGCTGCCCATATTACCAATGCTAATTGGTTTGAGCTTTCGACTATACCTCGCTATCTCGACATTAGTTTAGCCATGATGAACGGAGAAAATATGATTCGGGGCGAAAATTGTCACATCTCAAATACCGCAAGTATTCGCGATTCAGTCATCTGGGATAATGTATTGATTGAGCCGGGCGCAAATCTTTATCGAACAATTGTGGCTGATGGAGTCTCTATTGAAGCGAATCATCATTTTGAAAATGCTGCAATAGTCCGGGCGGATATGGTCAGAAATTGTCAGGAGATTCCCGAAAAAGCTTTGAAAGGTTATATCCAGGGCGAAAATTATATTGTCCCCTTAGTTGAATATGTTTAGTCAATGGTTATTGGTTAATGATTAGTGGATTTCAAACAAGATTATTAGAATTTTTGGCTCAACATGGTCAATCTTTGACCATTGAACAACTGACTCCCGATGCCTCAACTCGCGAGTATTTTCGGGTCGAATGGAAAGGTGAAAATGCCATTGGCTGCGTCTATCCTCAGGATGAGCAAGGTACTTCACAATTTGACGCTTGTTTGGATGTCACCGAAGTTTTTTTGCAGGCAAATTTGCCGGTGGCAAAATGCCTCTCCTCTGATACGGAAAAGGGGATTATCATTCATGAAGATTTTGGCAACACAATCTTGCGTGATGTGCTGCAAAAGACGAACGAATTGGAACGCGAAAAACTTTTGTCGGAGGCAATTACCCTGATTGCTAAAATTCAGGCCGCCACGACCATTTCAGTTCAGTTAAATTCTATTTCATCCAAATTGAAATTTGACCGGGAAAAACTTTTGTGGGAACTCAATTATTTTAAGACTCATTATTTTGAAAGTTTGATGAAAACAAAACTCACCGCGTCTGAAAACAACCACCTCGAATTAGAATTCAGAGAACTGGCAGGCGAATTGGAAAAACAAGTTAAAGTATTGTGTCATCGTGATTTTCATGCTGCTAATCTGATGCTTCAGGATGGTCAACTGAAAATTATTGACCATCAGGACGCCCGTCTCGGCGCTATAAGTTATGATTTAGTTTCACTTTTGCTGGACCGTGTCACTGTCTTGCCAACACCTGAATGGTTAGCCGAAAAACGGAAGTTCTTTTTGGCTGAAAGAATCCGATTTGGACTTGAACAAATTGCCGAAAATCAATACTCATATGAATTTCGGCTGCAAACCGTCCAACGTTGTCTAAAAGCGATTGGCACTTTTTCTTTCCAAGCCTCTCATCGAGGAAAAACTCATTTTATTCAGTATATCAAGCCAATGTTTCTGATCGTCTTGAGAGCTTGTGAAAACTTAAATAAATTTCCTGATTTACAACGAATTTTGAAAAATGAGATCTAAGATTTACACATTATTGGAATCTTGTAAAAGTTAAAATATTTGAAACTGAAAAACTGAAAAGGCTCAACATCTTCCTAATCTGTTCTATTCAAACCGAAACCAATCAATATCGGCTGTTCCAAAGTCATTGAATTTTCCGTTATGAGTAAAAAATAGTCCTACTTTAGCCCCGATCCATTTTCCCTCACGGGATTTAAATGGAACTCCGACATTAGTAAAGGATTTGTTATCAATGCTGAAACTGAAATTACACATTGCATCTTTTGATATTTTTACGCGGAGGTAAAATGTTTTTTCATTGAGCGCGAAAGGAACATTTTCGTTTTCCGCATTACCTTTGTCCGCCTCTCTGGCGGTCGCCTGGGCAACATACAATTTGCCCCCTTTATAGGTGACACCGATATATGAATAATCCAGGCCGAAAACGACCAATCCTAATTTCTCGCCTTCAAAACGGGACTCTAAAGTTACTTTTGTCGTCACGATAAACTCTTCTGCCGGAAATTTCTGTAATAAAAGATTTGGAATATCCCAAAGGCTTTTGAAATTCTCGGGAAGTTGGACCGAATTCATCCGCAAAACTCCACGAGAGGGAAACGGAAACGCCCAAGTTGGTTGGTAATTTGCGTGCCACTGCCATTGTAAACCTAAAGTCGCATTATTGAACTCGTCAGAATCCGGCGGGGTTTCGATCGGGTAGTTTTTACCCACCTGAGGTTTACGGTAATTCAGAACCGGCTCGCGGTTATTACCCATGATGGGGAAATCGTCTTTCCAATTCATCGGTTGGAGATGCACAATTCGTCCATAAGCGCCTTTATCCTGAAAATGTAAAAACCAATCTTCGCCCGTTTGCGTTGTTACCCACGCACCTTGATGCGGACCATTTATTGAACTTTTACCCTGGGCCAGAGAAATTGTTTCGTCATATGGCCCGTAAAGGTTCTTTGAACGTAAAATAAGTTGCCATCCGGTCGGGACGCCTCCGGCCGGAGCAAAAATATAATAATATCCGTTGCGTTTATAAAATTTCGGGCCCTCCACAACCGGATGTTTTTCGTGTCCGTCAAACACCATGACGCCGTCATCAAGCAATTTGGTTCCATCCGGCGACATTTTATTTATTACTAAAACCGACTTAATCCCAGAGCGGCTGCCGGCAAACGCATGAACTAAATAGGCTTTTCCGTCATCATCCCAAAACGGACATGCATCTATCCAACCCTTTGCCGCTTTAATGAGCAGAGGTTTAGACCATTCACCCGCCGGATTAGTGGTTTTGGTCATATAAATGCCAAAATCAGGATCACCCCAAAAGATATAATATTCTCCCTGATGAAACCGAATCGCCGGAGCCCAGACGCCGTTTCCGTGTTGCGGTTTAGCAAAAACTTCAAGTGGTTCCTGCTGACGAAAAACATGATTGATCAGGCGCCAATTTACCAAATCTTTTGAATGAAGAATCGGCAATCCGGGAACATCAGAAAAACTGGAGGCTGTCATATAAAAATCATCCCCAACCCGAATTGCATCGGGATCTGAATAATCAGCATGCAGTATTGGATTTTTGTACGTTCCGTCTCCGTTATCAGCCACCCAAACCTTTGAGACAGACTGAGCCTGATTTGTTATAGAAAATCCTAAATAATAAACAAGTAAAACTATTAAAATCGCTCCACAGTTCCAATTTTCATTTTTCATAAATACATTGCTCTCACTGTCGTTAGCCGTCCACCTTTTCAAAATGATGAGAGTAAACATACCAACAGACTGATTTGTCGAACACAATCCCTTAATAAATGAATCGGGTAATTATGTTCTGGATGCTTCTAAACCCGAACCGTTTTCGGCAAATCCTGGTTGGACATTGACTACCCCAAATTGGCGATCAATTTGCTCTCGATTGGCTGCCGTCATCCATAAAAAATTGCTTTGTCCAGGTGGGCAGGCGACATTCGGATAATACCCTTTGGGCATCACGACAACATCACCTTCGTGGACAATTTGAGCCAATTCCGGCTGGTACAAATCTGTATAAACCAATTGGATGCCAAAGCTTGGAGCGGGCATCTCAATATACAGATAGGCTTCCTCAAGTAAAGCAGCATGTTCGTGCGTGCGTGCGGAGGATACGAAGTCCACTTACTTTTCTCGCTAAAAGTCACTCCCGCCAGGATACGTCCGGCCTCGACATTTTTTCCCAAAAGTATATTGAGATTGCGCTTGTTTGTCCTCCCACGGATATCAAAGGATTGAGAACTTTCTTTTTTACATCTGCAAATGCAGCAAACTGTATAGGATAGCGGTTTTCAACCGGTGCCGAAATCTCTGCCAGATCACATTCGCCGATGACCTCAATACTGGAATCTCGGGGAATATACAATCCGTCTTAATGTGAAAGACTGAAAATTTCACCGCCCGTCGTCCCAACTGCAGGACCTTTTAAACAAATAAATCCAGTTTCGTGCGAATTGTTTTCAAACGAAATCGTTTCGCCTTTATCAAGCCTAATTCGCCCATAAGGTAAAAAATTTGTTGCTGAATTTTGCGGTGTCACGGCAATGCTCCGACCCTTTCCCTGGTTAGTTCCAAAAAAAACACAGGTTGCGGGTGTAATTTCTTTTAAGCAGGTCAGCAAAAGTTTGACGACCTTTTGAAAATCAAGAAAAGTTTGCAAATAGCTGATTAACTTTGGTTTTTGGGTTTTCTTCATTGTCCATTGTTAATTGTGCATTGGTGCTTAAGGTTATGTCATCTTTCATATTTTTTGTGGTTAAATGGAATATAGTCAACCGTAAAATTTGTTTATCTTCGATCGCAGACAACGTTAATTGGATTGGTCATGTAGTCTTGACGACTACTGCTGGTTGAAAAATTAACTTTACTGTTTGTAGAAATTTAGAACCCCCGAAGCCTTTTTTAGATAATTGGGCCAGAGGGTATTTAAAGTTTTAATTTTTTACTAAAACATCCGGCAATATCAAGGTTCGGCAGCTTGGATGTAACCGAACCAGCAGACCCGGATTTTCATTAATTTGTTGCGATAACTCGTCAATATCAGCGCTCAATCTCGTTTCAATCAGCTTCCTAAAACTTGCTACTTTGGCAGGTGAAGTCGAAGCATCAACGATTGACTGCACTACTCTTGTGGCCGACAAAATTGCTAGTGGCGCGAGTGTTAGGATAGATTTGGCATTTCTGCACTCTCCTTCGTCCGCTTCGGTCGTAACTGCTCCTCCGGCTTTAAATTTGTGGGTGCGGCGGGGAATT
>JANOEF010000546.1:0-3284 GCA_031413075.1 Acidobacteriota bacterium
GAATCTGCGTTCTGATTTGCTCCCCAATTGGGGAACTTTTGTTTTCAACTACTGGGAATGACACCCACAGGTGCCAAATTATTCTTGCGGATCACCCAGACATAAATCCTCTGTTTCGTCGCTTCTTTCGACACAAATAACCCGAAAACCCAGGTCTTTGGTCTGACCCAACGGCTTAGCGCTGTTGCGATACGCCGAACGCAAGTGGCCGGACAATTTCGTTCCCCCGGCCCCGATGCTGCGCCAACCGCCCCCGCGAGTCACCCGCTCCCATTCCGATGTCGCTCCAGTCGGGTCACTCACAGTTCCGCTTGGATACTTTCCCCACCAATCTTGCACCCACTCCCACACATTCCCGTGCATATCATATAATCCCCACGCATTCGGCTGCTTGGTTGCTACTTCGTGCGTTTTGTTTCCCGAGTTCTCCCCATACCACGCCATCGCATCCAAACTCCCCGCATAATCTCCCGTCGTCCCCGCTCGGGCTGCATATTCCCATTCCGCTTCCGTCGGCAACCGATATGTTCCTTCTCCTTTCGCATTCAACTTCCTGATAAATTCCTGCACGTCGTCCCAACTCACCTGTTCCACCGGACAATTATCGCAATTCATGAAAAAGCTCGGGTTACTGTTACTCCCCATCAATGCCACCCACTCACCTTGCGTCACCTCCGTTCGCCCCATATAAAATCCCCGACTGAGGTTGACTGTGTGGATTGGACCATCGCTGCTGTCGCCCATCTGAAATGTTCCCGCCGGAACATAGGCAATTTTCATCCCTAACGAATTAGTCAGGATATCGCCCGCTTTCTCGTATTGGGCAATCACGGGATTTGAACCGATTAACAAAAACACCACCGCCGATATTGAAATTACAATTCTGCCTATCATCATTCCATTATTTCTTCTAGTTTCGTTCGATCTTTAGGTCTCAATCCACTGTAAACTAAAAATCAATTTGATGGAAGATTATTTGTTTTTTTTGGGTAAGGATCTTTCAGAATGCGATTCGCTTATTCGAGCAATATTTGAAATAAAAAAGGACAGCGTCTCCCACTCCGCTGCCCAACGTCGCAAGAGTATAAACCGTAGGGATTAATTCTACTTTGTCATATTAACTTTTAAATCTTTTAAGCAGTTGTTGACTGGGAGCGCAGGTCTCAGAAGCCTGCCAGATTGCACGGCAATCTGACTGTGTTTGACCCGGGCTCAAGTTGAACGCAACCAAATAAGCAGTAATGCAAAATTAAAAGTGAAAAATGAAAAAAGTCTGATATCTGACAAGTTATTAACAGACACAGATTTAACCAGAACTTTAGCCAAATCAAAATGTCGCAAAACTTTTGCTGACCTGCTTATCTGACTATGTTGAGACACTTTGCCAAAAATCAACTTGAATCTCATCAAACATCTTTCAAACGCTTTCGCGTTTGGCAGGCAGGGATGCCCGCGCTCCCAGCCACAAACTATTTATTTATCAATCTTGTTTTAATCTGACATAGTAGAATTATGAAACTAACATTCGTGAAAATTCCGTTCATTTATGTTTAACTAAAAGTTGTTTTTTACCCGCAATAAATTGTTATTTCATCAAAATTTTTCGTATAAATTCTCCCAAATTAAGCTAAAATTCGCCCACCTTTAAAGTTGCAATTAGTTTAGTAGTCGAAAAATTATTGGCAATGACCTGATTTTCTTTTAATTTTCGTTTATCAGATTGAAAGGAAAGTTTTGGGAATGTTTATTTTTCGATTTTAATTTCTAATTTTATGACTTCTGAGAGACTAAAAAAAGTTGAAGAAATCTACTACGCAGTTTTGGAAATTTCTCCCCCCACGCGAAAAGAGTTTTTGCAAGAGCATTGCGGCGAAGATGTTGAATTGTGCCGTGAAGTTGAATCCTTGCTTTATTATGAAAAGTCTTCTGCCAGTGTGATTGATTCGCCTCCCGAATCGCTGATCAATAAAATTTTTTCGTAAATGATTTACCCGAAAAGATTTTTCGGTGTTTATTTTTGTCTCATTTAGTTTCAGAATTAAGGGGATGAAATTACGAATCCGTGAAACTTCCGTCCGCCTGTTTTACAGGCTCTTATTTTGTTGCACCTTGTAAAATCTTCTGTGCAATCAATGTGCTTTGGCTTCGCTCCATTTTTTCTTAACCTCCATTCACGGCTTTTGGTTTTATAAAATCCTTTGGTAATCAAAAAATATTCAACCAATTCATTAATTATTTCTCTGAATCATCTAAATCCGGGTCAATTTCTGCAAATTCTCGCCTCTTTTCCATTTCATCATATTTTTCCAAACATTTTCCTCCTAGATACAAATAAGATACAATTATTTGCTAAGTATTGGTAAATAACAATAAAAATATCAAAATGACGATTCGTGTTATTTTACAAAATAGATTGGTTGTTTTTGATATTTTTACTTTTGTTTATAAATACTTGTAAGACAAGAGTTTTTAGATGATAAACTCTGTTTTATAAATATTTTTTTAAAAGGATTGAAAATGATGAAAAAAATTGCTTTTATTGTGCTAATTATTTTAACCCTTGGTTTGATGGCTTTTGGCCAAACCTCAAAAGCTGCTAAAGCCGCGGCCGCCCAGACTGCGGCGGATGAAAAAGCTGTCCGGACTGTTTTTCAGGATCTGGTCACGGGGATCGAAAATTCAAATATTGATACAGTCACCGGGGTTTATTGGAATTCACCTAAAACTTTGTATTACAACAATAACGGATCAGTTACGATTGGTTGGGAGCAGGACCGAAAAAACCGCGAAGCCCGTTATCCGCGCATTTCAAATGCCAAATTAGAGGTCCGGAGCGTTAATGTGATGATGCTCGGTAAAGAGGGGGCGACGCTGGCTTGTCTTTGGAAACAGACGCAGGATTTTGAAGGGAATTCGGAATCCGCTTCGGGACGAATGACTCTTGTTTTCAAAAAAGTCGGGAAAGACTGGAAAGTTGTCCATCTTCACACTTCACCGGACAATCCGCCGGCCACCCGTCCGGTAATGCCTTCGGAAAAAGAAAACCAATAATGAAAAGCATTACAGTTTTTTGCGGTTCGAGTAGCGGCTTTCGTCCCGAGTATGGGGAGGCCGCCAAAAATCTGGCCGAGTTGTTGGTAGAGCGAAAGATCCGCCTCGTTTATGGCGGCGGACGGGTCGGGTTGATGGGAATTATCGCGGACGAGGTGATGAAAAACGGTGGCCAGGTCATTGGCATTATTCCCAAAGCACTCGACAAAAAAGAGGTGGCTCATCGCGGAATT
>JANOEF010000547.1:0-3170 GCA_031413075.1 Acidobacteriota bacterium
TCGGTCGAAGCCGTCAACCTAACCGACACCTACCGCTATGCTTAGTTGCTCATCTTTTAGTTTTACTGTTTATAAATGTGCGGAATTGCAGGTCTAATTAATCAAGCCCCCGAAGATAATATCGGAGAGATGCTGCGTACCATCGAGCATCGCGGACGCGACGATGAAGGTATTTTTATCTCGCCATCATTTGGTCGTGAGCAGCTCAAAACATGCTTCGGACATCGCCGGCTTTCAATCATTGACACTTCCGCCGCCGGTCACCAGCCAATGTTCTCGCCGGATGGGCGTTTTGTTCTGACCTTTAACGGCGAAATTTATAACTTTCGCGAAATTCGTCATGAGTTAATCGCCAAAGGTCATAAATTCAAAACGGAAACTGATTCGGAAGTCATTCTGGCCGTCTTTCAAGAGTGGGGAATTGACAGTTTTTCGCGTCTCAACGGAATGTTCGCCTTTGCGATTTGGGATGAATTGGAAAAATCTCTGACTATGGTTCGCGACCGGGTTGGAATCAAACCGCTTTATTATGCCAAAATCGGCGAGAAATTCGTTTTCGCGTCCGAAATCAAAGCGATTCTCGCCTCAAAGTTGATAAATGCCGAAATAGACACCGAGGCGCTTAATCAATATCTGACTTTTTTATGGACGCCTGATCCGCATACGCTTTTTAAGAACATATATAAGCTGCCGCCGGCCAATTTTTTGATCTGGAAAGATGGGGAAATTTCGGTGCACGAATGGTGGGATGTTTCGTTCGACCAAATTGAACGGGATAAAAGCGAATCTCAATGGTGCGAAGAAATTCTGGAAACGCTCGCACGGGTCGTCAAAATGGAAATGGTTTCGGATGTGCCGCTCGGCTCATTTCTCTCAGGCGGGATTGATTCTTCTTCAATCGTTGCGCTGATGAAAAATCAAAGTCGGGGGGAACGGGTTTCGACCTATACCATCGGCACCGCACAGGAAGATTTGCGCTACGATATTATTCCCGATGATGCGGTCTGGGCGCGAAAAGTGGGACAGTTGCTGGACACCGATTATCACGAAATAATGCTCAAACCCGATGTCGTCAATTTGTTGCCGATGCTCGTCTATCACACCGATGAGCCGATTGCCGACCCGGCCATTATTTCGAGTTACCTGATTTCAAAAGCTGCCCGCGAAACTCTCACCGTCTTGCTTTCAGGTGTTGGCGGAGACGAGATCTTTGCTGGCTATCCGCGACAATTGGCGATGAAGATTGCCGGCGTTTCTGACTTTATTCCGCAATTTGTGCGTCAGCCGCTGATGAAAACGGTTTCCAATCTATTTCCTGGCGGACTTCCGGGAAAATTTACCGCTCCGCTCAGAAACGCCAAGAAATTTACCAAAAGCGCAGCCCTGGATTTTGAGCAAAGATATTTAGGTTTCGGGACTTATTTTACTGATCAGGCCAAACAAAAACTCTATTCCAAAGATTTGAAACAAATCACGCGGGATTTTGATCCTTACAAATATCATCACCAATATTTTGCACGGGTTAAGGATGCCGAGCCGTTAAATCGTCTGCTTTATGTAGATATGAAAACATTCTTGCCGTGTCTCAATCTGGCTTATACCGATAAAACTTCGATGGCGGCCAATCTCGAAGTCCGCGTCCCGTTTCTGAATCTCGAAATGCTGAACCTGGCGGCCAGAATTCCGGTTCAATTGAAACTGAAGGGAATGAAACGCAAATATATTTTTAAAAAAGCAAGCGAACGCCTTTTACCCCGTGACGTTGTCTGGCGAAAAAAAGCCGGATTCGGTGCGCCGATTCGCTCTTGGCTTCGTGGCGAACTGCTTGGAATGGTTGAAGACTTATTGTCGGAGTCAAACATCAAACGTCGCGGACTTTTTGATGCTCGGGAAGTCCGGCGAGTGATTGACTCAAATCTTTCGGGCAAAGAGGATTTTAATCTACAGGTTTTTCAGCTGCTAACTCTCGAGTTGTGGATGCAGAGATTTCTTGATTGAGAGAATAGGGACAGGGATAATGGATAATTGACAATGGACAATGGACAATGGGGAGAATTCGGTTAATGATAAACTCCCTCAATTAACAATTAACAATTAACCATTTACTTCCAGCGCATTTCCGGTCCGCAGGGATTCACGGATTCGGAAAGTAGCGCGAGTCGTGGCGACCAAATCTTTCAAACTAATCGGCACATCCTCTTTACCTAAAACTACCGAACAAAGGGTCCGGATTTCTTCCGCTTGTCCTTTGTCCTGTCCGCTTAGTTTTTTAACGGTTTCCTTGCCGCCCGTTCGCATCGAAGCACGCCGAAAATCATCGAGGACAAAAGTCCTGCCTTCGCCGTAAATCTCTAAATATTCTTTGGGCAAGGATCTATCACCTTCGGCCAGATAAGCAATCGTTCCGTTTGAACCGTCGGCAAACCGCAAGGTGATAAAGACCGAATCTTCGGCGATGATTTCGTGATGGCGGCTGACGACTCCCTCGGCATAAACGCGGGTCGTCACTGAATCGGTCAGATAGTGCATCAAATCTATAAAATGGCAAACTTCGCCGATGATGCGCCCACCGCCTTGTTTTTCGTCCTGTATCCAACTATTTTGGGGAATTCGTCCGGCATTTATCCGATACATAATCGAAAGCGGCGATTGACGATTATTAAAAAATTCTTTTGCGGTTCGGGCTAAAGGCGAAAAACGCCGATTAAATCCGACCAGCAGTTTGCCGCTCGAGTTTTGGGCGGATTCGATGACCGAATCGAGCTCCGAGTCATTCATAGCCAACGGCTTTTCAACAAAAACGTGTTTATTTTCCAAAAGTGCTTTTCGGGCTAATTCGGCGTGGGAATCGTGGCGGGTGGCGATGACAATGAGATTCGTCTTTTCGTTTTGTAAAACCTCATCGGCGGTTGAAACGCATGAAGCAAAACCATATTGACTGCCGATGTCTTTGGCTGATAATCCCGAAGCGGTGGCAATTGAATCAAATTCGACCCCGTTTGTTTTGAGCTTCGGCAGCAAAAATTTGCGGGCGTAGCTTCCGGCGCCGAGCATTCCAACCCGAACTTTGTTGGTAGAAATTGAAGGGGTGGTCTTTAGTTCGATCCGGGACGCGAGTTCTTTTTCCGTCTCATATTGCAAAAGAATTCCGAGGTAAGGTTCTCGTCCGG
>JANOEF010000548.1:0-1891 GCA_031413075.1 Acidobacteriota bacterium
AATTCGGTGGCTATATAATTGATTCCTTCGTGACTGCCAACGTCGTAAATAGTAACAATATTCGGATGATTGAGCGAAGAAACGGCCCGTGCTTCCAACTCAAACCGTTTCACTCGTTCATCGTTTGTCGTATATTCAGCCGGCAATATTTTGAGGGCAACGTGTCGTTTTAATTTCTCGTCACGAGCCAGATAGACTTCTCCCATTCCGCCTGAACCGAGCAACGTTTCAATGTGATAGGTTCCGATGGTTTTGCCCAATAAAGGTGATTCGTTGACTATGGTTTGTGCTTCTGCCAGATGTCGGGCGGCAATACCCATGGCTGATTTTTCTAAAAATTTATCGTTTTCCTGTTGTGCCTGTAATAAACCGAGAACCTCATTTTTCAAGTCCGGGTCGCTATCACAATTTTTCGACAAAAAAGCTTCGCGCTCCGCTTCGGGTAAATCCAAAACAGCATCAAACAGTTCATCAATTTGCCGCCAACGATTTTGATCCATTGCATTTTAAGGAGTATGGAAGTGGATGCAGGTTTAATTTGATGCAATACTGAGGGGTTATGGATTGGGGTTCTCAAATCACAGCTCTCAGAAAATTCTCCCAACGCGTTAACAAAATGTGTTTTGGGATTTCGATTTATCCCTCATCCCTCGTTTTTCCACTCAGTTCTCGGTAGAGCCATGCTTTTGCCTTTTGCCACTCACGCAGAACCGTAATTCCCGAAATATGTAAAACTTCGGCTGTTTCCTCAACTGATAATCCACCGAAAAATTTGAGCTCGACGATTTTTGCTTTCCGTTCGTCATATTTTGCTAATTCCACCAGCGCTTCATCCAGCGCGACCAAATCACTATCCCGATTAAACGAAATCGTGAGAGCCTCCTCTAATTCAACGTGGCGAATGACGCCGTCACTGTTTTTCGGACGTTTTCGGGCAAAATCAACCAGAATCCGCCGCATTAACTGGGCTGATACGCCAAAAAAATGAGCCCGATTTTCCCACTTGGCGGTTTTCCAATCAATCAAACGCAGATAGGCCTCGTTAACTAAGGCCGTAGTTTGCAGTGTATGACTGTCCCGCTCACGACTCATATAGCGTTTGGCGATTCGATGAAGTTCCGAGTAAATAACCGGCGTCAACTGTTCTAACGCGACCGTATCGCCATCGCTCCATTTTTGAAGCAGTTCGGTAACTTCTTGTGGTTTTGAATCTGTCATGTCGGGGCGATGTTCGTTGTCTAAATTTACCATATGCAGCCGAAAACGGGAAATTTTTTGAAGGCTATGATAGTTTTTCTGCTTTTCAGACGCATTAATAAATAGGGCGAATTGAACTTAGAACGGGTCTGAGAGCACGATTCAATCAGAAAAATGAAAATTCAGCAGGTCGCCTAAATTTTTTAATTGAAAGAAAGGAATAATTATGGGGATTAATTTTTACGATAATAATCAATTGGGACTTTATGGCTTAATGTCCGGAAGTCTGGTTCGGGTCAACAGCGTCGCTGAGATGGTCGAGCATGTCTTGAAAGAAGCAGGCAGCAACGAAATTTATTTGTATGGCGAGGGTAGAGAGAATTATCAAAGTGTTGGTGCCGGAGCAAATTTTGATGTGGCAGGCGACCGAAGTTTGCAATTAGGCGAAGACGGGAAATTATTAGGTAGTGCGGGTATCTGGCTGCCGAAGATGGCAAAATACGTCCAAAAAATCCACTTAATGGGGCTGGACACTGAGAATTTCAAATCATTGAATCTCATGCTCGAAGTTGGTAAAGCCCTGGGAATCGGAACCTGGGTTTATGGAAGACATTCAATGCTGGTTTATAAGTCTGACGGTACCGAACCAATTCGCCGGGCGACCGACAGTGCAACCATGGATCGGGAAGCGGTC
>JANOEF010000549.1:0-4316 GCA_031413075.1 Acidobacteriota bacterium
TGACCAAAAAGATCAGTTAGAAATTCGGTTGATTTTGTTTGAATATCGCTCATAAACACCTCTTAAATCTTTTTCATCGGCTCTTCCGGAACCGTATTATTCAAACGATTGATAATAAATTGCTGCCCGAAACTGACAATATTTCCGAAGAACCAATATAATAACATTCCCGCCGGATAACCCCACATCACCCAGAGCATCATCCCCGGCATCAAATAAGTCATCATTTTTTGCTGCATCTTTTGCTCATCGGTGATGGCCGGTGTGGCCGGTGTGAAAATCATCGTTCCGGCCATCGAACCGGCAAACAAAAATTCCAAAATATGATAAGGATCCGCTGCGGCCAGATCAGGCAACCATAAGAAACTGGCTTGCCGAAAATCCAAAGCAATCGTGATAGCCACAAAAAATGCTAAGAACAAAGGCATTTGCAAAAGTAAGGGCAAACACCCGCCGATCGGAATCGCGTCTTTCGTCATCTTCAATTGTTCCATTTGAAGTTCACGCATTTTCGGATCATCCGATGCAATGCCCTTGGCTTGCATCGCCTTCATTTTATCCTGCAGTTCTTTCATTTTAGGCGCATTAGCCTGTGCTTTTTTGAAAGATTTAGAAGAATACCAACGAAGCGGAAAGAAGACCGAATAAAAAATCAGGGTGAAAATAATGATCGCAATCCCGTAATTACCGACCAAACCGTAAATCGCGGTCAAACAATACAAGAGACCGATGGCAATGGGTTTGATAATGGCCCTAAACCACGCATACCAACTGTAATTGATAAATTCGCCAAGATAGACGGGTCGCCCGACTTCGCTTTCTAATTTAACGTCATAATCCTTGAGGGTAAAATAATCTTTTGAGCCTGAATAAATCTTGGTGGTTGAACCGTCCGCGTTGATCGGAACATGGGCCGTGACCAGATGCAGGTCAACTTCGGTCGTTTTGCTGCGGCTGATCCAGGCAAAAATACCGTTGAAAAATGGTTCAACTGTTTTTTTGATTTTGGTAGCGGTAAATTCCAAGCCGTTGGTTTTTTGCGCCGGAATGGCCGCCATTCCAAAATAGGTGTCACCGACTCCCGCCCAATCAATATCGCCGTTAACACTAATTTTTCCAACGGTCTTTTCGCTCGTGATAATTGACGCGGCAACGTGGCGATCAACCGTATTATTAGCAAAAGCAACGGCTTCCGGTTCTACCAAATAGTAATTATGAACTTTGATCCCCTGATCACCAATCGCCATTCCGATCAAAAGTTTGGTATTCGGAATAGTTTGTCCGCCCCGCGTAGCTTTAATTTGTAAATCCGTTAAACTACTGTCGGCACGAAAAATAAAGGTTTTCGTAACTTCGACATCGCCTTCTTTAAAAGTAAAATCAATCTGTTTCGATTCAGTCCCGGTGAGGGTAATTTCACCTTCGGCGGCAACATTATAATTTCTTTCATTCAACAAACCATCAAGATTTTCATCGCCGGTCGTTAATCGAAACGGATATTCACGTTTTGGATTATCTTGCGGGATCAGTTCCAGCGGAATTTTTGTTTCTTTGGTCGAACCTTCGGCAAAAAGAGGTTTGTCGCCATACCCATTAACATTTTTAACCAAAACCCAACTGGTAGCGAGCGCACCTTTTGAATCAAGTTTAACCTCGTAGAGTGGAGTTTTGATGCTCAGAACTTTATTCGGAGTGTTGTCAGGTGTGGTAGCCACCGGTGTTGGCGTTGGAGTTGCTTGAACCGGCGGAGTCGCTTGGGCGGTTTGCGTGTTAGCTGCATTGCTATTGACATTGGCGTTTGCACCGGGATTCGGCTTAGGCGCGAAAAAATAGCTCCAAGTCAGCAAAACCACCATCGAAAGCACGGCAGCTATCAGAAATCTGGACTGGGTAGATTGTTTATTATCGTTCATTTACTTCTAATTGACAGGATCGTGACCGCCTGCACAAAATGGTTGACATCTCAAAATACGTTTGATCCCCTTCCAGGTTCCCCGAAAGATGCCGTATTTCTCAACGGATTGCATCATATAAACGGAACAGGTCGGTTCGAAACGGCAAGCAGACGGTAAAAAAGGCGAAAGATACGCTTTGTAAAATTTCAAAATATCTATGATTAGAAACTTCATTTTACATTGCGTCCCGTTCGCCCTGATGTAATTCTAATTCGCCCTTCTTAACGTCTTCAATAATTTGCCGAAAATCTTGCAAAGGTTTTTCGAGTTTTACTTTCAAGAGTCCGCGACGGGCATTCAAAACCCAGTCATATTTCCCGGAAAGATTATCCAACTCGATTCGGCTCAGACGAAAGGCTTCACGCAAAAGCCTTTTGGCGCGAAATCGTTCATGCGCTTTGCCGACGCCTTTTTTTGAGGCAGTCACGCCTAATCGGTGAACATTGGTCGGCGATGGACGTAAAAAAAGCGTCATAAAACGCCCGTTAAACCGTTTCCCTTCACTATAAACCAGACGAAACTCCGCCGATTTTGCAATCCGACTCTCTTTCGGCAACGCAAATCGCACGTTTAATAGTGTTTCGGCGTTAATACTTTGCGCCCTTTCGCGCGACGACGGGCTAAAATTGCCCGTCCGTTTTTGGTGGCCATTCGGTGGCGAAAGCCATGCTTCTTGGCACGGCGGCGATTATTTGGTTGAAAAGTTCTTTTTGGCATTGCTTTATAAGTCCTCCACTCAGAAGTGAAAACTTAAAGTTTAAGTAAAAAAGCTTTTGTTGTCAAAGCGATTTGACCGCCGAGACGCGAAGACGCTGAGTTTTAAGAGTTTTTTGTGATGAATTAAGCAATTAAAAAGATTTTGATGTGACCTCACTGCGTCACTGCGTCGCTGTGGTAAATTTCACTTTTCTGCCGATAAACTCATAATTTCCTGCCGTAATTTTTGCAATTGCTTCGATATAAAGTGCGTGTTCTTGTTCCAAAATCCGAGCCGCAAGCATTTCAGCGGTATCGTCGTCTTTCACCTCCACAACTTTTTGCGCAATGATCGCGCCGTGATCGAGTTCTTCATCCACAAAATGAACGGTGCATCCGGTGAAAAGGACACCGTAATCAAACGCTTGTTTTTGCGCGTCTAAACCTTTGAAACTCGGCAATAAACTCGGATGAATATTGATGATCTGATTGGGAAATGCCCGGATGAATTCCTTTGAAAGAAGCCGCAGATAGCCTGCCAAACAAACCAATTCAACGCCGCGTTTGTTTAATTCGGCAACAATTTCCGCGTCATGTTCCTCGCGTGTGCGTGCCAAACGCGGGATGGCAAGAGTTTCGAGACCTTTTTCGTTTGCTTTAATTAAACCGATTGCGGATGGTTTATCAGAAATGACGACGGCAATTTCAGCATTCGAAATTGTGCCGTTTTCAATCGCTTCGGCAATCGCCAACATATTTGAGCCGCGTCCTGAGATTAAAATGCCTACTTTCATATAATGATTAGGAGGATTTTGTTAAATTTGATTCTATCTGTGTTTGAAAATCAGGCAACTCTTCAAATAGCAATTGAATAATTGACATCAGAATAACTTCTTCAACGCTAAGTTTCTTTTTTCGAGCATAATTAACGACTTTTTGATACAGTTCATCCGATAAATTTATTGTAACCTCTTGCATAATTAAAACTTTTCTAGACCTCAAAATCTATACAACTTCAACCTCTTTATTCCCCTCAATTACCTTCCCAATCTCAACACTTCCTTCCAAACTTTCCAACAAAAACTCTTTATCTGCTTCCGCACAAACAACGATCATTCCCAACCCCATATTGAAGGTACGAAACATTTCGTGTGTCTCGACATTGCCCAAAGTTTGCATCAAGCCGAAAATCGGGAGTTCATTCCAGGTTCCCCGTTTGATTTCAACTGCAACATTTTCGGGCAAAATTCGCGGGATATTTTCCAGCAATCCGCCGCCGGTGATGTGCGCGAGACCTTTGATTTTCGCGCTATCCAGCAAATTATCCAATGGTTTAAGAAAACTTTGATGAGTTTTCAAAAGTGCTTCGCCGATAGTTTCGCCTAATTCCTCGACAAACGAATCAACTTTGTAGCCGCCGACCTCAAAAAATAATTTGCGAGCGAGTGAATAGCCGTTGGTCTGCAAACCGTTCGATGGCAACGCCAAAACGACATCGCCTGCCGTAATATTTTTGCCGTCAATAACTTTTGATTTATCCACCACCCCGACGATAAATCCCGCCAAATCATACTCGCCGTCTGAATACATCGAAGGCATTTCGGCAGTTTCGCCGCCGAGCAGAACGCAGCCGTTTTCGCGGCAGGCACGGGCCATGCCTTCGAC
>JANOEF010000550.1:0-16735 GCA_031413075.1 Acidobacteriota bacterium
TGAAATAAACTCTGCCAATCCGTTTTGTGTGCTTGAGAGAGATGGCTTACGAATAAATCTTTTTGAAGACGCTGTTCATGCCAAAGAACATAATCCTGAATTTAGGCTGGTTACAAAAAATATTGCGGAAGTTTATGACAAAGTTTCCAAATCTTATCCCGAATTTCTTCATCCAAACCTCAAAGAAATTACCCTTCGCCCCTGGGGCGCCAAAGAATTTTGTTTGATGGATAAGCAATTGGGAGTCCGCATTCAAGAATGGTAGAAAAGCTTCAGCAGTCGGAATGGCAGAAAAGGCTGCGGAGCAGCCTTTTCATTTTTTGCTTCACTTTCACGGGAATTTGCCTGATGGAACGAAGGAGCCTCCTTAAATTACAAGAAATTGCTCGAACAAAAAAGGTGTTTAATTCGTAACAAGAAAATTTATGAAAAAGATTCTTGTAATCGGTTCAAGTGGTTCTGGCAAATCAACTTTTGCCCGACGTTTGGGCGAATTGTTGAATTTGAAAGTTATTCATCTCGACAGCCTTTTTTGGAGTTCCGGTTGGGTGGAAACTCCGAAGGATGAGTGGCGAACAAAAGTTGAAAAAGCCATACAAGGCGATTCTTGGATAGTTGACGGGAATTATAGTGCCACGATGGATTTGCGGCTTCCGGTTTGCGATACGGTGATTTTTCTCGAAATTCCGCGAATAATCTGCGTCTATCGCATTTTGAAAAGAGTCGTGATTTTCAAAAGAGGAAGCCGTCCCGACATTCCCGAAGGTTGTGATGAAAAATTTGATTGGGATTTTGTAAAAGTGGTTTGGAGTTATCCGAAACGTTCAAAACCGAAAGTTGAAGTATTACTCAAACAACTTGCCAGCGACAAAACCGTGATTCGCCTCAAATCAAATAAGGAAATCGAAAGTTTTCTCATTAAAGTATCAAGTTAATCTATTTTGGGAATGATAAATATCTACTGAATAATAAAAGTTGAGAGAAAATTATGTATCCGGTTAGAAATTCTGTAAAAGCGATAATAATTAGAGATAACAAACTTTTATGTATCAAAAAATCAGATTCTGTTGGTGATTATTTTTTACTTCCGGGCGGAGGACAAAATAAAAATGAAATTTTTGAAGATGCAGTCAAAAGAGAATGTTTAGAAGAACTTGGTGCAGAAATATCTGTGAATAATTTGAGATATATCCGCGAATATATTGGCAAAAATCACGAATTCAAAGAGACAGATAATTCGCATCAAGTTGAGTTTATGTTTAATTGTGATTTGTTGACAGAACCAAATTTTGAATCAGCTCATGAGAAAGATGACGGTCAATCAGGAATTGAATGGATTGATTTGGACAAAAGTAACGAATATAGAATTTATCCCAAAAATCTGTTAGAAAGAATAAACATTAAGTATCACGAAGTTTATTGGGGCGATATTAATTAGATAAATTGGTGAACACAGATGTTTGCTTTACCTTTGCAGATCAAAGAATTGATGAGCGATTTTAAGCCGAGTTGGTTTGTCGCAGGTGGTTGGGCGATTGATTTGTTTCTCGAAAAGGAAACTCGTTCGCATCAAGACGTTGAAATTGCAATCTTTCGCAAAGACCAAGCAGCTTTGCATTTTCATTTTGACGGCTGGCTTTTGCAGAAATTCGTTAAAGGCAAATCATTTGTTTGGAGTCTGGACGAATGGCTGGCATTGCCGACTCACGAAATTCACGGTTTCAACAAAACAGCACAACCGTCGCAAATAGAAATTTTGCTGAATGAATCAAATGAAACCGACTGGATTTACCGCAGAAACCAAGAAGTTCGGCGGTTATTGAGCAAAGTCCAACTTGAATCGAGCATGGATGTAAAGTTTCTTTGCCCCGAAATCGTTTTGCTTTACAAATCAACGAATCCGCAACCAAAAGACGAGCAAGATTTTCAAGCTGTCGTTGAATATCTTGATAGTGAGCAAATGGAATGGCTGAGAGATGCAATCAAAGTTTGCAATTCGGAACATCATTGGTTACGAAGTCTTTGAAATGTAAGCCACCTCAACTAATGCGATTGGGAAAAACATGAATTGCCGTCTGCATAAGACGGACGGATTGAGAAGGTCGCGGGTAGCAAGGCTTGAGCCGAATTCAAAATTGAATAAATCAAATTCCTGACAGCATAAGACGAAAGCACAGATTGATATTTTAATTGTTTCGGCTAAAGCCTGTGATAATTGCAATTACAGTTCCGTCCGTCTTATGCAGAACCTTCCAATTCATAAAGCAAAACCTTCCATTGCAGCCGAAAACAAAACCGATTATTCAACTTTTTTCGCCCAAGCACCAAACATCAATCCGAAATCCGACAAGTATTATAATTTCCGGGTGTCAATTGCGGTTATCGCCTTGGTTGAAATCGAAGACAAACTGATGCGGCGGATTCGTTATTTGGATAAGTTGTTTGACAAATTAGCCTTCGAGCATTTTGGTGAGTTTATTTTTGAATTTTTCTCAACTACAATAATGCAGAAATTTTGGTGCTTGGTGAAATTGGGTTAAAATATGCTTGAGGGAAAAATGTTATGAGTCTGCAAGAAGTTTTGAACGAAATTTATAAAATGCCGTTGACTGAGCAAAAAGCAATTGTTAAAACTTTGTCTCTAAAAATCAAAGAGGAAAGCGAAAATCCAAATATTTCTAAGAATGATGTCTATCAACATCTTTTTAAAAAGGGCTTGATAACTCATATTCCAAAAGGCATGAGCGATGCCGATGATGATTTTGTCCCGCTTAAAATTGACGGCGAACCGCTTTCGGAAACGATAATTCGGGAGCGTCGTTGATGGACAATTATTTCTTTGACAGTAGTGCTTTGGTCAAGCGTTATAACTCTGAAATTGGCACAAACTGGGTTTTGCAAATTTATCGTCCGTCTTCGAATAACCTCATTCACATCGCTCAAATAACTTTAGTCGAAGTAATTGCTGCTCTCACCCGTCGAGCTAAAGTTAAATCACAAAGTTCAGGTTACACGAAAAGCATAAAGCGTTTTGAACGAGATATTAAAGACCGTTTTTCCGTGTTCAAAATTGACGATTCCATTATTACGCAAGCGATAAAACTTGCGGCGAAATATGGCTTGCGTGGCTATGACGCGGTTCAACTATCCTCCGCTTTACACGCTGAAAATGAATTATCGCAATTAAATTTGTCGCCGTTGATTTTTGTTTCAGCCGATAACGAATTAAATAATGCCGCAAAAGCTGAAGGATTGAATGTCGAAAATCCAAACAATTATCCTTAAAATTGGAACGCGGGTTGCCAGCCTGCCGGAAATGCTTGAGCAATCTAAAAACGTTTGATAAATTCCTCAGAAATCAACTCCGCGTAGTCCAACATTTAGTCCTACAAGCAAAAAGACGGATCTAATTCCGTCTTGTGTGTTTCGCAAAGTGTTGATTCTATTATGAATAATGAAAGCCGGTGATGGGACTCAAACCCGCGACCTGATGATTACAAATCAACTGCTCTATCAACTGAGCTACACCGGCGAACGCGATTGTTTAATCAATCGCAAACAAAAATATTACAAAAACTATCCCATTTCTGCAAGTGGAGAGAGTAATCAATAGTGTGTTTAACATAAAAATATATGTTGACGACTGTTTATCAAAAAAGTTAAGATTCTAAAAGCCTTTTAAGGCAAAGTCTAATCATAAGAGAGTCCTCTTAAATCTGATTTGAACAATACACATTCACATCAAATAATCAAAAAACTAGGGACAAAAAAGGAGATAGCTGTGATAAAAAGCAAGTTTAAGGCAAAAGTTTTCGGAATTACATTTTTAATTTTGAGCGGAGTTGTGTTCGCCCAAAATAAAACAAATGTGGTCGTCACTCAAGAGGCGAAAAAAATGGTAGTCGCGGAACGAAATAATGTTTATTGCGCCGGGTATATTCAAAATTCGCCGGTCAATACAAACTTTGAAATCGTTGGTGCGGATAACGAGCGCGAACAACACGTTTATTCGCAGGGTAACTATATTTATGTTAACCAGGGTGCAAGCAACGGAATCAAAGTCGGCGATGTCTATTCCGTCATTCGTCCCCGGGGAAAAGTCAAGTCACGTCTTTCTGACAAAAAGCATCTGGGCACATACGTCGAAGAAGTTGGATCAGTTGAAATTGTTCGGGTTAAAGACGGCGTTTCGGTAGCCCGGGTCAAAAACTCCTGTGACAGCTTTTTATTGGGCGATTTATTAAAGCCCTGGGAAACTCGGACTGTTCCGGCCTATGCCCAACGTCCGGCTCTTGATATTTTTGCTAACTCGTCGGGCAAAGCCAACGGAACAATCGTCATGGCCCGGGGGGCAGCTGAAACCGTTTCAAGAGATCAAATTGTTTATATTGATTTGGGTTCCGAAGACGGCGTTCAAATTGGAGATTACCTGACCGTCTATCGTCCTTTGGGAAAAGGCGGTGTTTTGAATTTGCATCAGGACGAGACGATGAGTACCCAGGATGTTGAGAGTAGCAGCAACACCTTTAAAGGCAATGATTTTTCAATTATGGCTCCGCGGAAATCGGGTGAAAACGGCGATGGAAAGAGAGTTACGACAACCGATGCCAAAACTCCACGCCCGGCCGGACTGCGCAAGGTGGTCGGTGAAATGGTGATTCTCAACGTCAAGGAACGCACCGCGACCGCATTGATTACCCGTAACGCCCAGGAAATTCATACCGGCGATCTGGTTGAAATTCAATAAACTTAGCAAATACGAGTCGCGGGAACCCGAGGCTCGTATTTCCTTTTAAATTTTTTATTATGAAGACAGTTAAATGCCCGGAATGCAATCTGATCAATTTTGAAACTGCAATTTCGTGTAAAAGATGCGGATTTCTATTTCAGGCAGTTGAAATGGCGAACCCCGGACAGCCGATGCCATCATCGGTCGCGCCTCCGGGCTTCCCGACATTTAGTCCGTCGGGCTCAACCATGCCAAATCAGCCTGCAAATATTTCTCGACCTAATTATCAGTCATCGAATCATCAATCCTATCAGTCGCCTAAATTTGTCAAAAAAGGATTGGCTATTTTCTCGATGCTGCTCGGAATTTTCAGTTTTCCGTTGATAAATATGATCATCGGAGTGGTTTTAAGTTTGATAGGCGGGATCCTCTTTGGTGTTGGCGGGGCCATTGCAGGTGTTGTCATCGCCCTCTTATGTTTGCCGATGGGGTTAATAACAGGCATTGTCGCAGTGGTCAAAGCCAGCCGACGTCCGAATGAATATGGCGGAAAAGGTTTTGCCATCACCGGAATTGTTCTGAGTAGTTTGGCGTTGGTGTTTATTCCCTTAGTGGCGGTGATTGCTGTCCCAAATCTTTTGGCGGCCCGGCGGGCGGCTAACGAAGGGAGTGCGATTGCTTCGTTAAAAACGATTGCCAACGCGCAGGTTAATTTTGCGACCTCAAAATATCGTTGCGGCGAATTAACCGAACTGGGCGGAGCCGGTTTGATTGATACCGAATTGGCGAAAGGCACCAAGAGCGGGTATCAGTTTCTCATTGCCAGAACGATCAAGGGATGTGAGATTTTGGCCAAACCGACCGAGACTGAGGGTGTCACGACCAGCGGGTCCCGTTCATTTTTCTTTTCTACTGAGGAAGGAGTTTTGCGAGCTTCAAGCGATATTAAGAATTTTGCCAATGACCAAAATGAAAAAGTAGAAATTGATGGATTCCCGCCGGCTTATACTTTTTCTTCACCTCAACTCAATACACCTCTCCAACCACTACCAGTCGTTCCTCCAAATACGGAAAAGATTGATTATTCGATCAGATAGACCAGAAAGCATCAAAATTATGCAAGTGTTGACAAAGCCTGTTTGGGTAGAAATTGGGTTGTGGGGAATAAAAAATCGAGGTGATGCTTTGAGATGGTTATATTCTTCCATCTTTGGATCCGTGTTAATGGGACTTTTGACCGGATATTTTTTAGTGTCGTTTATGGAAACTCCTTTGATAATTGCGACTGGGATAGGCGTTGCTTTTAGTTTATTATTTTCACTATCGTCACTGTGGTATGGAATGTGTATCAAGTGGATGGATTTCAATCGAGCGTGGGGAAGATAATTGAAGGCAAAAATAAAAAAAGAATTCTGTTTACTTTTTCGGCGAGACGGCTTCGGTTGAGGTCTTTTCGCCGAAAACTCTTTCTTTCAACGTTTTACGCTTTTTATTCTCGACAAAAAACATTTTGAAATAATCATACATTGACCACAGCGCGGTGATGACGGCGATCCACAATGCCCCGCGTCCGATTAAATATCCCATCACTCGCCAATCCGCCGACGTCATCGAAAAACTTAAGAAACTCGCAAATGCGGTTTGAACTTCGGGGATTTGCCAAAAGAATAAAGCCGGAACCGACCACCCAAAATTAGAAACGGGGGGATTTCCGTTGGCCCCCGCCACCAATAGTGCGACAATTGCCACGCATTGAGCCCACATTTTGATCTTACCGATTTTCTGAGCGTGAATTATTAACCCCTCTGACGCCGCCATCGAGCGCAATCCGGTGACCGCAAACTCTCTGCCGAGAATAATTACTACCGCCCAGGCCGGAGCCAGATGTTTTTCGACTAACGCGATCAAAACGGCCGAGACCAACAATTTATCGGCAATCGGGTCGAGTAATGCGCCGAGACTCGAAACCTGATTTCGTCGGCGAGCCAGATGACCATCTAAAATATCGGTTATTGAGGCAGCTAAAAAGATGATAATGGCCAGTGTATAGCGTTCAATCCCGAGCCAATTTTCGGAGACCGGAGTGAGCAAAATGACAACCAACAGCGGAACGAGGAAAATGCGGGCCAAAGATAAATAATTCGGTAAATTCACAACGTTTGAAACCTCAAAACTTATTCCAAGTTTAGGTTTCGGGAAAGGATTGTGTCAAGAACTTAAAACTTTTTCTTAACATAGATTTAGGACATTCGAGAGAGGGCGGATTGAATCGTTGAACGATTGAAAAAACGAGCCATGATTCAATCCTTAATTTATCAATTTGAGAACTGATTACCCATTAAAAAATAAGCCAAATTAGGGGCATCGTGCGAGCGGTCATATCCGACTAATTCGACATAAGCCTTTCCGTCAGTTGCGTTATCAGCACCTTTAACCGTGCAGGCACCTTCCCAATAGATAATCATTGTGGTTCCGCGAGTGTCTAATTCCTGATTTTCAATAACGGGCGTCACCGTCAATTTTAAATCAAATTTGGGGACGGCTAATTTCCACCTGATCGGATATTTGGCTTTCGTGTTCGGCGATGTCCAATAATCGGTTGGTTCAATTTTGAAATCCTCATTAGTTAAATGGGTAAAATTGCCTTCTCGGTCAACATATGTTCCGCTCGAAAATGGCGAAACTCCACCTGTTTCATTGCGCAGTTGATAGCACATCAATTCCGTTCCATTGTCTAATTGAACCGAAAACCAATCCCAGCCTTTTTGATTATTGGTTGGTGTCCAGGTTCCAAATTCGCGGTCCATCCAGGCGGATCCCGTAAAATGTTCGGTTTTGCCATTCCAAATAATGTCGCCGTCCATTTCCATTCGCGTATAGGCAAAATAGCGGGACGCTTCACCTTCGTCCTTGAACGAAACCCCCTGACCGTTTTTTCCGTTCAAAATCACGGGTTTAGTCGGTTTCAAAGACGCTTCAAAAGTTAAGTCGTGGTTAATCGAAGCCCGTAGCAGATGAGAACCGTTTGATTCCCGAATCGTCCAATCGCCAAGGCGCAGATGATAATGATTTTCGCTCATCGAAGCGGGCAAATCCAACAATCCGTTGGCACTTTTACGATGTGAGTAGCGGAATTTTTGGCCCTCATGGTCGGTCACGGCAAAATGCGCGAAATAGATCGGATTGCCCAAAATCCGTAAAGGCACGAGGCTGAATTTATCCAAATCCGTCCGCCGTTTAAAAAAAACAAATTCAAACCCGAAGTGCTGACCTGACCCGGTTTGGCCGTGCCCGGTGTAATACCACCATTCGGTTTGGGCGTCTTTGTGCGCGTAAAGATCACGCGGCAACTCCACCGGATTAAACTCCGTTCCATCGCGTAACGTGTCGGCTTTGCCCACCAAACTTTCGGTTACGCCCTCAAAAAAACTCGCTGTTTGCTTCTCGATCGTTTTTAGAATTTCGTTAAAATTCCCGGAAAATACTTTTTCGTCACTCATTCCCTGTTCACCCCTTGTAAATTTTAAAATAGCTGCCAACGGTTAGCGATTAACTTTCAATTTGTCTAAATGCCTTAAAATACGCCGGCTACAAACTGATACCTAAACCTGATCTTTGAGTTGAAATCAAAGCCAAAATTAGACGCTGATTTTGAAATATCTCGACCGGATTCATCGCTATTTTTAATAAATCAGCGACAATCTGCCTCATCGGCGTTGATCTCTGGTCTGGTTTTCAATTCCGATTTTTTACTCAAGACTAGCGTTAACTAAACGGTGATAGCCTATGATTAGTGTAACTGATGAGCAAAAATTTCACTACCTTTGCGATTTAAGTTTTTGTTTGAGCCGTTCTTTGGCCTGAGGGCTGAGCGTAACGTGAAGTTTTTCGGCTTCGATTTGTTCGTTCTGGGCGTGAAAAACATCATGCATAAAATTTAAGTTGGTCACATAACTGGTGCAGGCATTACAGGTTAAAAGGTGAAATCGGATGCGGATGCGCTCTAATAAGGTCAATTTGCGGTCGAGTGCATATGAGTATAAAGGCGCGACATTTTTGCACTGCTCGGCTCGGTTCGCAATCCATTTTTTGATCTTTAACTTGAGTCCCATTAATGGTGCACCTTCTTAAACCAATTATTATCAATACAACGACGCAAATGTAATCTCGCCCGGTGCATCATCACCCAAAAATTATTTGGCGAAATACGCAGGAAATCGCAAATCTCCCGGCTTTCGTATCCGTCCATCTCCCGGAGCGTAAAGCAGTTAGCAACTCTTTGAGGGAGTTCGCCGAGGCAATGTGTCAAAATACCACGAAACTCGGCGTGCTCCAGAACTTTTTCGGGGTTCTCTTGCCAGACGGTCGGTTTAGACTCGGCTGTCCAATGTCCGGCGCCGAGTCCTTTGGATTGAAACAGATAGTCGTAAGAAGTCATATCAGCTTCTTCTTCGGTTAATTCGACTTCGCGGCTGCTTTTGCGATAATGGTCAATAATTTTATGTTTCAAAATGCCGCAGAGCCAGGTTCTTTCAGATGACTTTTCCTGAAAATTTCTGACCGACTGCATAGCAGCGAGGAGCGTCTCCTGGACGAGGTCTTCCGCGATCCATTCATCGCGCACCCGGGAAAAAGCGAAACCGTAGAGATAGTCGCCGTATTCATCAACCCAAATAGCGGCGTCAAAGTTAGTTTCTTTAGTTGGAGCGGTTTCAAGTTTCATTAAATACAATTCAGAACGATAAAAACCAACAAAAATTTAGAAGATCTAAGCGCATTTTTCAATCTTTCAGGAGCACCGGAATTCAAAACGGGGCCGGTTTTGCCGTTGTTCAAATCTTCGTTTTGGAGTGCAAAAACTTTTCCCATAAATTTGATTTGAGAAAAATATCGGGCGCAGGCGACACAACTCCACAGATGTAATTTCAACCTGATCTGTTCGCGCCGCGACAGCCCAGTGTCAAGTGAGCGTGAAGCCGATCCCGTGACATCTTTGCAGGTGGGCAAAGATTTCCATATTACCCAAGCCAACGCCTTTTTTACTTTTTCAAACACCAGATTAATTTCCCTTTTGTTTTTAGATTCGTTGATCAGGCTATTTCATACGAATCAATACTCTAATTCTGTTGCGCAAAAAGACAGGGGCTTTTTCTGTGTTGACCGCTTTTTTCAAGATTTTCCGCAAACGCTTATTTTCAGGCTCTTCAATTTCGTTTTTGTAATTGTCCTTACCGTTTTCACTATTCATTTTGTTTCCGCCTTGATCTGATTTATTGACCATAATCATTAACTAAATGACGCCTGACTTTTACTTTATTCCAACTTTTTTCAGACACAACGTCCAATAAACACGGACATTTTGGCATATTTTATAATTTTTTGAAGTTTTTTTGAAAAAAAAAGTGTAAGGTTTTCGGTTTTTGTCCGACAAATGGTTGTAAGCGGTTAAAACCAACGCAATATTTTAAGGAGTTAAAAAAATGAATAAGCAAATTACCCCCGAAATTTTTGAGGCCGAAGCGATGACGCATCTTGACGATTTGTTCCGAACAGCCAAACGACTGACCATGAATCAGGTTGAGGCGGAGGATTTAGTTCAAGAGACCTTTATGCAAGCGTGGAAATCGTTTGACCATTACGAACTCGGAACTAATTGCCGCGCCTGGCTCTATAAGATTTTGTTCAATAAATACGATCATCTTCGTCGCAAAAAATATACTCAGGCCAAATATTTCCAGGAAGCCGATGATTTGATTTTTCTTTCGGCCAAATATTCCGCGCCGATTCAGGAAAGTTTGACCGATACCCAGGTAATTGCGGCTTTGGATAAATTGCCTGCTCATTATCGCTCAGTCGTTTTGTTGGCTGATGTTCACGAATTTGATTACAAAGAGGTAGCCGAGGTTTTAGAAATACCAATCGGTACGGTGATGTCGCGCCTCAGTCGCGCCAGAACTCAATTAAAGAAAACTTTAGCGGGTGTGGCAACCGATTACGGAATTCGTTCGTCTAAATTAGCAGCATAAATCTTCATCACAGTTCCTCCTGTTATGAATGCTAGAGCGGTGGGATTTACAAATCCGGCCGCTCTTTTTTTCATTGCCAGACTCTGTCGGGCAGATCTTTTGAGTTTTCTAACAATTTAGCTGAGGTGGCCAATCATCAATCAACCGGAACTTTACAAGGTTTGGACAGTGCCTTGTCGGCTAATCGTTGAGCCGTCAGATTCTGCGTTTTGCTCGGTTTAACAATGTCGGTGACACAAGATTTGGTCGGACTGATCTTGGCAACCATTAAATACGAAGAAGGCGTTTTACCGTCGCCGCGATCAGAAACCAGATAACGGATGATCAAACCCACCGGTTTATTACCCTTCATTCGCCACTCGGCTTGTTGACCGAGTTCCGAAAAGTTACGGAAAAAACCCCAAAAATCTAAATCACTAACTTCCCTGTCGGGTGCTACCACTCCGGCTGACATCCGGGCGTCGTCATCATAAATCTGTAAATTATATCCCCCGACTCCCGGACACAATCCGTCCATTACCGGCAGGACTGGATCAATCTTCACCTGGCATTTATCGTTGGTTAATGGAGTATAGACGCTTTTGTTTTGGGCAAAAGCCAGGGTTGAAAAAAATAAAACAAACAAAACGGCTAATAATTTTTTGCACATAGGTTCATCCTCTATTAACTAAAACGAGAATTACAGTAATTGAGGGTCATGACAAAAAATTGCCTGCAGTGCTGATTATTGCCGGCTTTGGCGTTTGGCCAGAGCCATCAGTTCCTCGGGCATCCATTTTGACATATTTTTAGCGTTAGCTTCGCCGATTCCTTTGCTTCGGTCACGCCATTCTTTTTCGGGATCGTCTTCGCGTCCTGATTCTTTAGGATAGTTTTCAACTTGTTCGAGACAAATGATAATGCCGTGGGCGATTTCGTTCCAATCTTCGGTTTGAATCCCGCGCAGGACAATCGGCAAACCTGATGTCCAATCCTCTTCGGGTGTCACACTATCTTGTTCGGGAATAGTTAGCTGGCTTGGGTTCGGAAAAGGTTTTCCGCTATATTCACTGACCAGACGCGCTTTGATGTCGTTATAAGAAATACTCGAATTTGATTGCCGGATCTCTTGGGCGCGACGAAAAATATTGGAAACAGTCGGTTGGTTACTCATAAAATCCTCAAAATATGTTTTCTGCCGCAATTATAAACTAAAAATCTTGCTTATTAAACTAAGGTTTGGCACAATTTTGCTGGACATTTGCATTGAATCGTATTGTATGAAATAATGTTGCACAGATGAAACATTTGTTATGAAATTAATTCGTCAAACCAAACTGCATTTCAAAGAAGGAAATTCCGACAAGCTGTATGAAGTTGATTTGTGTGAAATCAATGGAAACTATGTCGTCAATTTTCGTTACGGCAGAAAAGGAACAGAACTTAAAGAAGGGACGAAAACAACTTTGCCGGTTAATCAAGCCGAAGCCGAAAAGATTTTTCAGAAACTAGTTGATGAAAAAACTCGCAAAGGGTATCACGTCGTCGGCGGTCAAACAGAAACCGTTGATAAACCGAAAGTGGCAGTTGTTTTGAATGACGATTCAGCCGCCCGAAACGATTGGATCTTGTCACAGTTGAGTGAGGCAAAAGCAAAAAGTAATCCGAAAATTGAGCGAAACATTTGGCGGGCCGGCGAATTGAGCATCAAACAAGCCGCTCCATTTATCGCTAATTTAATCGGAACGGCTCAGGAATTACGAGATTATTGCTGCGTTTGGGCTTTGGGAATGTGTGGTGACTCAAATTCTTTAGAAGTAGTCAAAAAACAGCTGACACATACCAGCAGCGCTGTTCGAAGAATTGCTTTCGAGGCCTGTTTGAAACTTTCCGATACCCCACAAGTCTTTATTTTACAAAAACTTGGCGAATTACCGGGCAAATTTCAAAGAATTTTACAAAATGACACCAGTGAGGAACTCTTAATTGCCTTGCGGGAGGAAAAGGAAAACCTCAAACGCGGAAGTTTTACTCTTTTATCAGACATTTATGCGGTTGCTCCGGAGAAATTTCTGCCGGCCATTTTAGCCGTCCTAAATGAGATCCCGCTCAGACCAAAATTTTTCAAACCTTTGCGTTACATTTTCAAAATTGCTGAATATCGCCGCGATGCTCAGGTTTTTGGACTGATCGCCAAGCGTTTTGAAACTTCACACCCGGGGTTCTCGATTTCAAATTGGAGCGGGAAAAATTGGTCAAAATACGAATATGTTGGCGATAAGTGGACAGAAACAAAAAAGTCCGATCTGGCCAAAGAAGATGCGCCGTTGGCTTTCAGCGACCGCACCAAAGATTATTTTCTCCGCCGAAGCTGGCGAACTTTGCGAAAACTTGGTGAAGACCACCACGCCGGCGAATATGTCAAAATGGCGGTTGGCTCGCTACTTTGTTATTCAGATGCGGATGCTCAGCCTGTCCGCACTTCAACTCGTTACGACTATATTGACGAAAACGGGCGTTATAATTGGCAAAATCCGAAAATTATCACTACCGAATACGGCGAATTTGCTCCATATCTCCTTTTTAATCACCTACTTTACGGTCAGAGCAGACGCTTTGAATTGAAGCCGAATAACCATGCTTTCAAACAAACTAAAGACATCGGGCAAGCCGCTCCGCAACATCGTGAAGAATCTTTTCCGCAACTCTGGAATGAACAGCCGGTCGGACTTCTCCATCTGATCTCCGAAAGTAATTGCCGGCCGGTTCATCAATTTGCGGTCAAAGCGTTGCGCGATTGCACCGATTTTGTCGCCCAACTTGATATCGAAGCCGTTTTGATGTTTTTGAGCCGGCCTTATGAGGTGACGGCAGAATTCGGGTTTGAGATTGCCAAGAAACTTTATGAAAAGGATAACAATAATGTCCGCTTAGTTTTAGCCGTCGCAACTTGTAAAAATGAAAGTGCCCGTCAGGAGGCTTTCGGCTGGATAAATTCAAGCCGCGAACTTTTTGCTAAAGACAGCGAAACGATGTTCAAACTATTGACGGCGGATTACGCCGACACCCGGGAGTTTGCTTCAATTCTCTTGCAATCAACTAATTACAGCGACAGCGAAGCCCAAGTTTTGATCGGGACTTTCCTTTCGCAACTGTTGGCATTTGACGAAAGTAACCAGGTAAAAGCTCAAAATTTGGCTGACGCGATTTTTAAAACTTTCTCTAAGTGGCTCCGCACAATCAATTTAGATATTGTAAATGATTTACTCAAGCACCAATTGGTCGAAGTTCAAACACTTGGCGGAAACATTTTATTAAATCACGAAACTCCGGCGGAAAATCTTTCGAGCGATTTGATAAACTCTTTGATTGATTCGCCTTATGCCGAAATTAGGGTCATCGGAATCAAACTTTTCGGACAGCTTCCCGATGAAAATTTGTCCAAACGCGATGAGGTTTTTTATGCTTTTGTTTCGCATGAACTCGAAGATGTTTATTTTTCTGCCCGACCGATTATTCGTCGCCTCAGTGAGTATAACAACAGTTTTACAGATGTTTTGACGCGCCGTTTGATCATCGGACTAATCCAAAAAGAAATTTATCCAGGGTTGCACAGCCGATATTTGCAGGTTTTAAAGGAAGATTTGCCGAATTGGACGAGTTTTTTGGACCAAGAATTAACCAGAATTTTGTTGAAATCAAATTTTTCAGAAGCCTGCGAAGCGGGCGGGATTATTTTGCAAAACAAGGTAGATGTATGGTTTGCCGAATTTTCAACTTCCGAATTAGTTGAGTTTTCCGACAACCAAATTTTGGCGGTGCGTGAAGCGTCCCGGCGAATTGCCGAAAAAGATAAATCGCGTTTTACCGAAAATCAAGCGGAAGTTCAAATTCTAATCAGAGCGTTAGATTCCAAATGGGAAGATTCACGGACATTTTGGTTTGACTTTTTTGATAAATATCTGACTGATAAGGAATTAACGCCCGAAATTATTGTTTCGATATGCGATTCAAACCGTGATGACGTGCAGAAATTCGGTCGTGACACAATTCAAAAATACTTCAAATCTGTAAATGGGGTAGAATATATGCTCAAATTAAGCGAGCATCCGACCCAAAATATGTCGCTCTTTGTGACAAATTATTTGGAAACTTATGCCGCTGATTCAAGTGAAAATCTCGAACAACTGGCGCCGTATTTTATCCGAACTTTAGGTGCCGTCAATCGCGGTCGGGTCGCAAAAGACCGGGTCTTGAACTTTCTTGAAAATGAGGCGATAAAATCTGAAACATTGGCAAAAATCGTCTCTCAGATTTTGGCCCGGCAATCGGCCACAGTTGCTATCGGCGATAAAGCCAAAACCATCGAAACTATGTTGAAAATTCACCGGGCATTTCCCGACATTGTTCTGCCGATTAAGGTTAAAGAAGTGAGAGAAGCCAGAATTATGTAATGAAAATTTACGTTTCAAAACTTAAGGCGGCGAAAATATTTTTGCTCGGTTTAGCGGGAGCTTTGGCTTCGGGATTCTTGAGCTGGCAGGTTTATGTTTATCTAACGTATTCATTTCAAATAGTTTGGGGTGTCTCTTTGATTGGGATGGTTTTGAACATTATTTTCGGATTAATTTTTTTAGTGGGAATTTTGGTATTTGGTTGCGTCGCGATAATTTTTGGGAAAAGGCTGTTCGATGATAAACCGCAAGTTTTGCTAAGCGCCGATGGAATTGAAGATAAAAGGCTCAATTCGGGATTGATCAAATGGAGCGAGATAAGTTCGATTTTTCCGCACAAAATGGGCCAGGCAGAGTGGCTTTCAATCAACCTGATGTTACCGGAAAATTATCAAAAGAGATTGCCTATTTTTGCAAGATTGATGCGTAAAATCAATGGAGAAAGTGAGTTAAACTCGTTTCGGATTGGGTTTACGGAGTTAGACAAATCAATTGACGAAGCCTTTGATTATATTTTAGAGGTGAAATTTGAGCAGGTAATTTGTAAAAGACTTGGAATGTAAAAAAATAAAATGTTATTCGATTATACTTACAACGGTAGTTCAAATGTTTCCAGCACAAGTTCATCAACTTCGATGAATTTTGTGCCGGATGCGAGCCGTGAACCAACCTATTTTATTGCCGAACTTCGCCAGCAACTCGAATTTCGCGAAGCAATTTCTGCTTTGCATGATGTAGTAATTTCGGATTTGCGCTTTAAGCCGAAAGACAAAACGGCTTATAAAGAATGGGCAGCGCAGCGGGAACAGATAGATTGGCAGGAAGTTGCCGGAAGGCAGGCCGAGGTTAAAGCCAAAATCAAACCTTTACAGGATGAATTAAGCGAACTTTACAAAAGACGACATTCGCGCTGGAACACCTTTTACCAAGCCCGAAATCTTTATTACAAATATCTTTACGAGCGTGATAAAGATTTGTGGTTTGTCCTTGATCCGGTAATTTCGGTTCATCCGGACGAAGTTTTCTTTGAGTGTTTTTCCGAGGATGAATCGAGTTACGGACGATTGGGCGCCAATTACGAAGTTTTTCAAAAGGTCGAAGAATTTGCCTGCGGAACGACAAATATTGATTATTCCGCTTCGCTTTACCATCAATTTCAGAAGATTCGCACCTACAAAACAACTAAATTTGAGATTGATCCGAGCGGTTTTGAGCTCAAAACAACCGGTCAAGATTCATTTAAAGAGGTAAAAATTGATTTGCCTGACAGTTGGGTGCGTGGATTCTTGCAAGTTTCTTCGGCAATGAGTTTGCCAACCACCAGTTTCGACCTCGATCCGTTGGATGTGCATAATATTTGCTTTGTTTTGCGTCGGAGAAAAGAAAAAGAAAGTCCGCGTTCAATGCGTTACGTTTTGAAACCGTCTGAGCCGATTAAAATTATTTTTGAGCCGTGGAACATCGAAATTATTTGTGCGAGAAGTATTTATCACGGTGCCGAAGCGCAAGACATCAGAGTTTGGGGCAGACGCCGGCTGTTGATTTTG
>JANOEF010000551.1:0-3710 GCA_031413075.1 Acidobacteriota bacterium
TCCCGAAAATGTTTTGCGGGAGGCAATGTTGCGATTTCCAAAATGCGGTTTTCGGCAGACTTTTGCCACGACTGAAACAGGTTGCGCGGGAACAGTTTTGGAGCCGAGCGAGCATCGAATTGCGCTCGAAACTGTTGAAAAGAAACATCTTTTGCAATCGTGCGGACGACCGCAGACGAATGTTGATGTGCGGATTGTGGATGAAGATTGGAATTTTTTGTCCGCCAACGAAGTCGGCGAAATTGCGATTCGGACCGAAGCAAATATGGTTGGATATTGGAATAACCCAGACGCAACGGATAAAGCAGGGCGCGATGGCTGGCTACGAACAGGCGATATGGCGCGGATGGATGCAGATGGTTATTTGTATTTAGTTGACCGCAAAAACGATATGATTGTGTCTGGTGCGTTGAACGTCTATCCGTCCGAAGTTGAACGGATTTTGCAACAACATCCAAGCATTTTTGAAGTCGCAGTCATCGGCGTTCCTTCGGAAAAATGGGGCGAAGAAGTGAAAGCAATTGTAGTTTTGAAAGAAGGTGCGGAAGTTTCAGAAAGCGAAATAATCAGGTTTTGTGAAGGCAAGCTAGCCGGCTTCAAAAAGCCGAAAACGGTTGAGTTTATTGACAAATTACCGCGAAATTTGACGGGTAAAATGTTGAAGAAGGAATTGAGAGAAAGGTTTGGAGGCTAAAATAATTCGAATATTTTCTTTTTGCTACGGATTCACGCGGATAACGCGGATTAAAGATTTTGGATTTAAAGTCGCGGAGAGACCCAAAGAAAGTAGCCAGTTGTGAAGGACGTTTCGTCCGAAACATCTGGTAAATGCGAAACAGAAAACCAAGCTCTGAAAGAGCGATAGAAAAAAATGCCATCAAGTCATATTTGCTTAAATGTTCATCTTGTCTTTTCAACCAAAGACCGCTTACCACAAATAAAACTTGATTGGCAAGCAAGGTTACACGCTTATTTGGGCGGAAATATGAAAGGTTTGGACGCTGTGCCTTTGACGATTGGCGGAATTTCCGACCATGTTCATTTGCTTGTAAGTTTGAAATCAAAACATCGGCTTGATTATTTTTTGCGCGAATTAAAAGCGGATTCATCGGGTTGGGTGCATAAGGAATTGACTAAAGAATTTCAATGGCAAGTTGGTTACGGAGCATTTTCGGTTAGTCCGACAGCGATTGACGGTGTGAAAAAATACATTATGAATCAAGCGGAACATCATCGCGTCAAGACTTTTGAAGAGGAATATTTGGAATTATTAGAAGCCAGCGGGCTTGAATTTGATGAGAAATATTTGTGGTGATGTTGGGGGAAAATTTGGAAGATATTTGATGTGAAACATTAACGAAGTCCAGATGTTTCGGGCGATTGTTCCAGATGTTTCAGGCAAAAAACGCCTTTCACAACTGGCTAATTTCTGTCGCTCTTTCAGAGCTGGAACGGTATTTTTTACGATTTACCAGATGTTTCAGGCGAAACGCCTTTCACAACTGGCTACTTTCGCGGCGCATCTCCGATGCTATTTAAGGAATTATTTTTTAACATACTTTGATGCTTTTTGAGGAATTATTTTTATTAAATGACAAGAGCAATTGATATAGTCGTCAATCTTTGGACGAAAGAAATTACGACGTGTTATCCGCCGGAACTTGATCAGTTTTGGGATTTGGTCGGGATTTTGGAGATGACGAAACGCGGGGTCACTGTCGAAGAAGAATTGGCTTTGATGGACGCTGGGGGCATTGATAAAGGTCTGCTTGTCGCAACCACGGGCGGAAATGTTGGTTCGAATATTTTCTTTGAAAACCGTTTGAGCGCATTGCCGAAGTTTGCCAACAACATCCCGATAGATTCAAAGGGATTATCGGCTTAAATCCAAGTAAAATAATGACTTGGGTTGATAAACTTGACCGCGCCGTGAAAGAATTCGGTTTTGTGGGAGCGCATATTTATCCGCATTGGTTCGGTGCGGCGCCGGATGACCGGATGTATTATCCGTTTTATGCGAAATGCGCGGAATTGGGCGTGCCTGTTCAGATTCAAGTCGGACATTCGGCGCAATGGTTTTTGCGGACAGTCGCGCAACCGATAACTTTGGACAGAGTGGCGATTGATTTTCCCGAACTGAAAATTATCGGCATCCACATCGGGCATCCGTGGACCGAAGAAATGATTTCGATGGCGTGGAAACATCCCAACGTCTTTATCGGAACGGACGCGCATCTGCCCAAATATTGGGATAAAACATTGATAAAATTTATTAACTCACGCGGTCAGGACAAAGTAATGTTTGGCACGGATTATCCCGTTATCGGTTTCAAACGGGCGATGGACGAATTGGACAAATTAGAGTTGAGAGAAACGCCAAAACGCAAACTGCTTGTCGAAAATGCGGCGAGAGTTTATGGACTTGAAAACTGGATTTAGGAGGATTAGCCACGCTAACGACACGAAAAAACACAAAAATAAGAAAAAGAATTTCGTGAAATTTCGTGTTTGTTCGTGGCTCACAAAAATATGTCAAAATTGATACTAAAAAATAAACCGAAAAGAAGCGAAGAAGTCGAAAGTTGGATTGCCGAGGAAGTCAGCGAACAGCAGGCCCGTTACGAAAAAATCGCACACGAAATGAATGTTGAACTCGCCGAACAGCGCGAAGTTTGGATTCAGGAATTTTACGAGCGAATTACCACGACGGGCTTTTATTGGCACGCTGACAACAAGAAAATCATTAAAAAAGAAGAACTCTTTCAGAAACCTGACAGAGAATTTAAGGTAGTTTTTTAGAAGTGGACAGTGAACTGTGGTCGGTGGTCAGCAAAGAACTTCCGACTGACCACTAGCCACTGACTACTGACCACAGGAGAAAAATGCGAAAACACATTGAACCATTTGTTGATAGAGACGTGAGCTTTAAGAGGTTAGAACTGAAAGGGATCCCAACCGGGTTTAACTATAAAATGCTTTCGATTGATGAAGATTCGGGAGCTTGCACGATGACCGTCCAATGGGATGCGGGCTATAAACAGCCGCCTTCTGTTTCCTATTCGGAGCTCGAAATTTTCATAATGGACGGCGAAATGAAAGTGGGGGACACGGTTTGGAAAAAAGGAGGCTACTTTTTCGTGCCTCGCGGCGTCTCGCTTCCCGCGTTTTCGACCGAAAAAGGCTGTTTTGCGCTGGTTATGTATAACGATACCGAACCCCACCTCGAAGAATCGGATCAGGATCTTGAGGGGGCTGACCGGAGCGGTTTGATCCAGATGGGAACTTACGCCGAAATGCCCTGGCAAGTGCCGACCCTGTTTCCGCAAACCGCCTCGGGCTGTTTGTTAAAATTGCTTCATTTTGACGAAAAAACACACGCCATGACTTTTCTTTATTCGATGACACCCGGCTTTCAGCAGGATAATATTTCTTATCACGATTGCGCCGAGGAAGCCTATCATGTGTGGGGAACTTCGTGGATGATGCAATTTGGCGATTTGCCGACAGGCGGTTATTTTTGGCGTCCGGCATATGTTAACCATGGAGCATTTTATAGTGAACATGGTATTCTTGGGTTTGGGCGGACTGACGGTGAGCTGCACAATCATTTTCATCACAATGCTTATTCGAATATTACCGAAAACGCGGACCGGGCAGCTGCCCGTTTAATTCGGCAAAAACCTGAACTTAATAAATGGATGTGGACAAAA
>JANOEF010000552.1:0-9153 GCA_031413075.1 Acidobacteriota bacterium
GATCGCAATTCCAAGCAGCATTGCACCGATCACAATCCCGAGCGCCGTGTTTTGGTCTTCTTCGATCTCTTTGCGAATCGAAAACGGGGTGATAAAAGTTAGAATCGCAAACGCAACCCCAAAGAAAACCAGACCGATGACCACAAAAATCAGCGTTGTCAGCGCGACTGGCAAAAGTTTATCCAATTCAACAATCAAAGCAAGCATATTCAACATTTATTTATTTTCCTCCACGATAACCGCCACTATAAAACGGCACTCTAAAATATGAATTACGTCCTGAACTACCAAACTCCCAACCTAGAAAAGTTGTCACAGAGTAAGTTCCGATCACGCCGACCGCAAATATTGTATAAATTATTTTCATCATATCTCAATATTAAAAAAGTGTAAAAGTATTTATTCAAAGAGTTTATGCAAACTTTTTCACTTTTTCACTTTTACACTTTTACACTTTTAATCTCCCGAACAACTGCTGCAACTCGAACAACTGTCGCTTGAACCACTTTCGGTTCCTTTCAGACTCCCATTCGAGGAAAACATACTTTGACTCCAACGACTCGATTCGAATATCCATTTGCGAATAATTCCCCAAATCGGGCCAAAGAGTAATAGAATGAAGGCAAAGCAGAAGTTACAACCCGTTGTATTTTGTTTGACGCGAACCGAAATATTCAGCGGCTCTTGCCATTTTTCTCTGGACGAATCAATTCGCAAGCGGTATTTTCCGCCTTCGATGGCTGAGAACGAGGTGCTTTTCTCGGTTGAACCCTCGGACCAACTTTCGCCGCCGTCAACCCCGCTATAAAATTCTATATCGAGCGGAACCGATTCAACATCATTATTGGCTTCATTGATAAAATCCACATCGAACGTGGACCATGAATTCTGGATTGGGGCATTGATGGTGATTTCGACATTGCCTCGTGGGTTTAGTTCAAATGGTGCAGTAAAAACAGGACTTGAACCGGTTTGATTAGGTAATGGCGGCAGTACGATGTTGGTCGTCGGCAATGCGGTTGACTCTGATTTTAACGGAATCATGACCACGCCGATAACCAACAGAATCCCTAAAAACAAAAAAGCCCAGGTGTACCAAAACGAGCCTTCAAATGGCTGATTTGGGGCCACGTTCCAGGGTTTGGGTAAATCGGTCACGCCAAAATTTTGCTCAATGTCGGGAATGCGGGTGTAGGTGCCCTGTGACCAATTCATCTCGCTGCCTGTCATTTCGTTAGAAATCACGAACGGCGGATTGATATAGTCAATCACGCGGACGGTTTCGCCCTGTTCGACCCGCCAATAAAATTCGCCTTTGACATATTCGACGATGGCGTTGGCGTCCTGGAAAAGTTTATAATTCTTTCCGCCAAATTGAGCACTCGTTCCCGCACCGGTGACATCCGCCACATTGAGTGGCTCAATAAAATTCCAATGATTATCGCTATGAACCAGCCAACGGAAACCGACCGCCGGATTGTAAAGCAGATATTCGTGCCAAAAATATTTGATGCCCTCGACCGTGACGCTCCGGACAACGGCGCCGATAATCCGCATTTTCTTTTCGCCGAAAGTGCCTTCCATACCGATTTGCAAATCAAATTTATGCTCATCGGGCGAAGGGGCGAGCGATTTCATCCAGGATAACTTTCCCTGATTGCAATCGAGCAGCGAATCGCAGTTTGGACAGGTGACCCGTTCGGCTTTATCGGGAATTTGCAAATTTATCGGTCCGCCGCAATTGGGACAGCCCATTCCGGCAGCCGCTACTCTCGGAGTCTGTCGTTCAGCCGGTTTCAAATCCGCCCAACCGAGTTCGGTCAGCGTCACTTCTTGTCCGACAAAAACAAACGGCGGACTCATGCCGTAGTCAATGGTTCCGAAAACCTTATCTTTTCCGGCCAGATCGGCATATTCGCTTTGTTCGTTGGGAACTAATTTGTAGGGAATTTCGCCTTCGGCGGCGACCGACGTGGCCACACCTTTTTCAGCTACCATCAACGGCGTTTTGCTGGGAATCTGATTAAGCGTCTGACCGAGTTGTAAATCTGTAAAAGACGGAAGTTGTGTCCCGAGCGGTAAGGGCTGATAAAAAGTCAGGTAAAATTTACCCTGCGCCTCAGCCAGCCAGCCGACCCAACCGTTGCCAAAAGTGGCATACCATTCGTCCCAGCTTCCGCCAAGCTGATGACGATTCTGGGCGCGTCCGGTCAGTTCAAAACGCTGATTGTTCCATATTCCCTTTAGTCCAACCCGCAGCGGCGATTCTGATTGGACGATCTCCGCGACTTTGCCGAGATCTTCGAGCGCCCGATCGGTTCTCGCCACTGCCGAGCGGCAAAACGGACAAACAACGACGATGCTGGAACCCGATTTAAACTCAATCGGAGCGGCGCAAGATGGACAATTTGCTTGCAGGAAACTCAATGTTCACCTCCTACAATTTTATGATTTGGATTTTGGATCTTCTGAGATTGATAAATTTCCCACTGGGCTTGTTCGATTCTAGCTTTGGTTTGGGCGACTTCAGCTTTGGCGGCAATTATATCGCTTTTAGCCTCAGTAATCTCTTTTCTCATTTGGGCAACTTCAGTCCGGATGATCGAGGCTTGCGATTGACCGCTGCCGCGTTCTATTCTCTCGATAATAACCTCTTTGGCTCCAAGCATGGTCTTTAAGTTCTCCGTCCAATCCCATTCGGGGCGTTCTCGACAGCAATATAAATTGAAAGTTGCCGTTTTATGTTCGGGATAGGTGTGACACGCCAGATGCGATTCGGTCAGCATTACCAACCCTGTGACACCGCCTTCGCCATCAAATTTGTGCCAGATTCCTTCGCCGATGGTCTTGAGCTGGAGGTCAGCAATTATTCGCGCAAAACAACCACGAAGCGTTTCGACTTCGCGTAAGGCATTTTCATCACAATCTATGGCATCAATCAGCCATTCAAAACCGACAATCATAGAATCTGTTACGTTAAAATCTTACTGATAGTTTGACGAAATTTTTTTGTGAACATTACGAACAATTTGGCGTTATAATGCGATTGGCTAAACCTATGTTGAATAGAAATATAACTAAAAAAATCTTATTTGTCACAAGTTTTTGTGCATTTTGTGCGATTTTTATAAATTGTCGCTTTATTTCCTCAAATAATTCAGATTCAATCCCTGAAACTGCGGAAAATTTGGTGACTGATTACTCGGCTCCAAAAGTTGTCGGAACGATTAAATCCGCCGAAATCACCGAAAGCAGCGGGCTCGTTCAATCGCGCTGCAATTCAAATATTTTTTGGACTCACAACGATTCGGGCGGTTCCGAATTTATTTATGCCATCAATGAAAAAGGCGAAAGGTTGGGAACCTGGAAAGTATCGGGCGCGAAAAACAACGATTGGGAAGATCTCGCCACGCTCAAAGATAAATCGGGCAAATGTTTTCTTTATCTTGGCGACATCGGCAATAATAGCGGAGGCAAAAGCCAGTTTACGATTTACAAAGTGGCCGAGCCAAAAGTGACCGAAGCCGACAAAAAATCAAGTCAAAAGAAACCGGGCCAAACTGAACCTGCCGAAGCTCTTAAATTCAATTATCCCAACGGAAAACCCGATGCCGAATCACTTTTAGTTCATCCGACGACCGGTCAGATTTATGTTCTGACCAAACCGCTGCTCGGCGCCTCCGAGGTCTTCAAAATCAGCGCGAAACCCGAAAAAATCGGCAGCGTCAGCGTTCCCGCACTGCCCAACGGCTTTTTGACCGGCGGGGAAATTTCGCCCGACGGCCGACGGATTGTCATTTGCGATTATTACGCCGCGTATGAAATCATCTTGCCGAAAAACTCCAGGAACTTTGATGAAATTTGGAAGCAAACTCCAACCAGAATCGAACTCGGCGAACGGGAACAGGGCGAAGCCGTTTGTTATTCAGCTGATGGCAAAAAAATATACGCGACCAGCGAAAAGAAAAATTCGCCGGTGATTCGGGTTGAAAGGAAGTAGAGTTTAGTCAAAAAATATGACAACTGGAACTAAAAAGTTGATGACCTTCCTAAAGTAAAGCCTTGGCAAATTACCAATGATTCTATCGTCTCAAAAAAACACTCAACGGCTGAAGAGCGTGAAAACTGGATAAAAAAGGACGAAATAAAATGATTAAACTGAGACAGGATTCTTTGGCATTACATTCGTGCGATGTGCCGGGTTACAAATATGAGATGAAAACAACCTGGACGATGCCGCGAAGTTGTTCTGCGACCGATGTCGTTTATTGGATTACCTACGCCATTAATCAATCAGCAGATTTATATTTGCATAATGTGGTTATCAATTGTCATGGTTCGCCCGGCGCGATTCATGTCGGGGGATGCTACGATAAAAAGAAAGGTAACGGCAGCAAAATCACGGTTGGTGATGTTTCGATTTTTCAATCTTTACGAAACAAAGGGGCGGTCGGCACCATTTGGATCGTTGCGTGCGAGGTGGCTCAGGACAAAAAAGGCTCAAATCTGGGTACGGAATTTTGCCGGCAATTAGCCATCAATGCCGGATGCGATGTGGTGGCGGCGGACAAAATCCAATCGGTTGATTTTATTTTTAACTATTTTCGCCATCCCTACGGGCATATTGACGATTTTGAGGGGATTGCCTATCGTTTTAGTCCGTCCGGTAAATTTGACGTCTGGTCGCGCGAGGATTAAAAAAGTAAATTTTAACAATTTTAGTGACGGCGGGTGAATTCGGTTTTGACCGGCACCCGCCGTTTTATTTTTTAATTTGCTTGCCCTGCTTTCAAGAATTTCACAAATTCATTCTCATCACGAGTCAAACCCGGAAAAGTCGCCAAGGTATTTCCTTCGGGGCTGACGATGGCATAGAGCGGCAGTGCCACGGTTTGGAATCTTTCTTCCTGCATTTTCTGAAAACCTTCATACGGCTGACCTTCGCCGTCGGTATAAAGTTTGGCGCGGACAAATTTGGCGAGTTCCTCTTTAACTTTTGGTTGGGGAAACATATTGGCTTCCATCCAGCGGCAATTAGTGCAGGTGTAGCCGGTGAAATCAATAAAAACTGACTTGTTTTCTTTTTTAGCCTGTTCGATTGCTTTCTCGTAATTATTAGTGATCCAATCAAGCTCGCCGTTTGACGAGTTTGAATTTCCGCTAAATGGACTCCCTGCCGAATTTTCGGTTTTGGGCGGCAGGAAAGCTTCGACTCCGACCAGATTCTTTCCAAACAGTCCGGTCAAAAGGTAAAAACCGAAGGATAAAAAGACGAGGGCAATCACCACCCGGACTGCGCCGAGGCGTTCAGGTTTGGTATCATGTGAGAGCTGGAAAAAGCCCAACAGATAAATAGTGACGAACAGGCAAACTCCGATCCAACTGGCGATGACCACCTCGCGGGTAAAGAGTCCCCAGCCCCAGACCAAATCAACGTTGGAGATAAATTTCATGGCGGCGGCAATTTCCAAAAATCCCATCACGACTTTGACCGAGTTGAGCCAGCCGCCCGATTTTGGCAATTGAGCCATCAGTTGCGGAGCAATTGCCAGAAGGAAAAACGGGAACGCAAAAACGGCGGAAAAAACCAACATCCCAAGAATCGGATAGAGCCAGCTGCCCTGAGTTGAAAAAACCAAAATACTTCCGACAAACGGTGTCGTGCAGGTGAACGAGGTCAACGAAAAAACCAGCCCCATCAACAATAAGCCGAGATACTGACTCGATTCTTTGCCTCGCGCAAACGAATCTAGTTTGGTCATCACGGAGCTCGGAATTCCCAGTTCGTAGGCTCCAAAAAGGCTCAAAGCGAAAACAATAAACAGTCCGCCGATAAATAAATTGACATACGGATTGGCGGCAAACAATTGAATCCCCGTGGCCCCAAAAAGGACTGCTAACAGAAAACCTAAAATAGTAAAAGTAAAGATAATTCCAAGGGTGAAAACAAAAGCGTTTCCGACGGCTTTGGCCTGACTGCCCTCAGCATGTTTGGTAAAATACGAGACCGTGATCGGAATCATCGGAAAAACACAGGGCGTTAATAGCGAAAACAACCCGGCGACCAACGCCGCCCAGAGAAAACTCCCTAAAGGCGTGTCCTGACTCACATTGCCGTTATTAAAATTGGCCGGCGGGGGCGGATTGCCCGGATTAGTGACACTGGCGGTCGAAACCGAGTTCGAGTTTTGAGAATTTGAATTTTCGCTGTTTCCCGCGACATTTGAACTGAGATTGCTATTTGCTTTGAGATTGGCATTCACAGTGGCCGGGGTCGGAGTCAAACTCGGGGAGACGGTCGGAGTTAGCGAAGGCGAAACAGTCGGCGTGACAGTCGGCGAAACAGTCGCCGTCGGGGTTGCTTTGCCGGCGGTGATCGTCAGCGGGGCCGAAACTTTCAGCGTTTTCGGCGGCAAGCAGACCGAATCATTACAAACCTGAAAACGGACACTGGCGGTCAAATTCTGCGACCCTTCAGGTGCCTCCGCCGCCACCGTGAACGGGATGGTAAAAGTTGCGCTTCCCGCATAACTTTCAGTATTCATCTGAAAGTTTTCATCATATTTAACTTTCGGTTTCGGCCCGCTGACGCCGCCCATTTTAAAGGGTCCGCCTTCCAAACTAATTCTGGTCGGAGTCGGGCCGCCGCCGCCCTGCGTAATCGAATACAGATACCAGCCGCCGCCGATGCTGGCCGTCACTTTGGCCGTTCCTTTACCTCCGGCGGGAATACTGCCGGGGGAAACATTAATTGACAGCGAAACCGGATTTTGAGCGTGGGCAACCAACGCTGCTAAAAACAAAAGACAGAATATTAAGCTAAACTGCCGAAGATACTTTTTCAAAATACTAATCCTCCGAAACTTTTTACCCTTTGAGAAAACATACATCTGCTCCTTGTTAGAGATGCTTTAACCATCGAATCTTATTCCATTTATTGTTCTACTTTCGAGAAAAAAAGAAAAGCCGCAGCTGATTATTCTTAAATGCCGAGCGCCGGACTCTCGATTACTGATTCACCTGATACTTAATGATAAACGGACGCGAAGCCGTCAGGAGTTGCCCTTCATCATCGATAACTATGGCAAAACATTGGTTGGTTTTGAACGAATCAATGAGAGTTCCATCGGGCTGATAGACAGAAATATCATTGGTTTCGGCCAGAAAAATGCGGCCTTTCGGATCAATCGCCAGATCTTGAACCGAAGTCGGTTTAACTTTGAAACGGTCAATAAATTTGCCCTCGGCCGAAAACTTAACCAAATCTTTCCCGAATCGGTTGATGGCGAAAATTTCGCCTAACCCGTTAGCTGCCAAATAATTGAACCCGCCTTGAATCCCGGCGTTTGAGGAAGCATTTTTGAAAGTTGAAACAACTTTTAGATTTTCATCAATAATCAAAATATCGGTTCGATTGGCGGCAATAATTTTGCCGTCAAGGGTCGGATAGAGGGCGGACGAAATATCAAGTTTGGCCTCGTTCAAGAGCTTTCCGCTAGAGCCTTCGTAAGTTATCATTTGGCCGTTTGGCTGGGTAATAAAAACCGTCCCTTTTCGATTAACCGCGAGCGAATAAATTACCGAATCTTTGTTTTTGATAAACCATTGGGTGACAAATTTCCCCTCTTTATCTAAAACCTGGACTCTTCCGCCCTCGTAATCCGCTGAATAAATCTTGCCGTCACCATCAACCGCAAGCACCCGATTATCGGTAAATTTTCCCGCCCCGTTGCCCTCGCCGCCAAAACGCGAAACCTCGCGGGCGAATGAAGGTTTATTACTTTCATTGTTTTTAGGGGTTGAGTTTGGGGGAACCGGAGTTGTTATCTTAACGGCCTGGTTGACTTTGTTCATGACCAGCCAGACGATTCCGCCGGTAACTGCCAAAATCACAACCGTAATGATTCCGGTGATCAGGAACATTGAACCGCCAAAAATTCCGACCGCTTTGAGCACGGATTTGGCAGATTCATTTGACAGTTGAGGAGTGGCTTGAAACTGGACGTTTTGGAAACTAACGCTTTGGCCGCGCTCCAGACGTTCAACCGCATTTTTGGCATCCGCCAAACTTGTGCCAAAAGTTTCGCGGTAAAGTTTGATGGCGGCGATTTTATTTCCGCTCCGCGCCAGACGCAAAATTTCTTTCAAAAGATGGGCGTTTTTCAGCATCCCGTCGAAACCGACCGAATTTTCCGAAATCCCTTTATTTTGCGTCATCGCAATCTGGCTTCCGCAGAAATCACATTTTTCAAAAGCATCCCCATCACATTCAAGGGGAGCGGCGCACGAAGGACATTTGATTACTTGTATCATAACTTTGCAAATTAGATTTTTAGATTATAAACTGAAAAACTCTAGTCAAATAGTTGATATAATTATAGTTATAGGTAAAAGAATTTTAAGTAGATACAAATAAGATACAAAAACGAAGATTTTGGGTGTTTTGATGGGTGAGTAAAGCCTAAGCCACAAAAACTCTACTCACATTTATTTGACTAATTCATTAGTTTATTCAGTTTTCAAATATCGAAGCCCTTAGTTGATCAGAACCGAGGCTTTTTATTTTCCATTATCGTTGCTATTAACCATTAACGCTTTATATCAAGACCTAAAAAACCATCTGACGCGTAAGCGAATGGAAATGATATTTTGACGACATACTTACCCGCACTGAACGAAAGTGGTGCTTCGACCAACGCGCTTTTTACCTGTAGAGAGTAATCCCTGAACCATGTGGTTTCGGGAAATCCCGGGACTTCGGAACGGACACGAATATAGAGACTCATTCCAAACTCGGTTTTATCGTAATAAAAGTTGCTCAAATCCAGAGCCGCTTTCATATCTTTGTGATTTTTTTTCAAAGGTAAATACAAAGTGATATTGTGTTGAGTCGCTGCCTTTTCAAACTGTCCTTTGATGTTAGTTTCCTGTTTGGCGTTAAAACTGGTGTAGGTCGTGCCGCCTTTAACCGAGAACGCCTCTACCGGAAGATCTGAAGTAAGATTTGAATGAAATGCTCCCGTCGGCCCAGCCCAAACAACAAAGGTGAAATATCCTTGGTAGTGCCATTGCATTTCAGCCATTCCTCTTTCTCCTTATGATTTCCTTGGACTTAAATTATCAAAGCGCAGAATCTGCGTTCTGATTTGCTCC
>JANOEF010000553.1:0-2965 GCA_031413075.1 Acidobacteriota bacterium
CGGCTTTCAATGCCGAAACGGATGAAAGAGCCTTGTCAAAATAATTTCCGGTCGCTTTGACCAAATAGGGCAAACCTTTGATCCCGGTTGTGGTCGGGGTGGTGGTGTCCGATTCAGGCAAAACAATATCAGTATCAACAATGCCGGCGGTGGTGATCGTGGTAGCAATATAACCAAATCCGGTATTAGCCGTTTTGGTGACAACATAACCTTTCGATTTGAAAACCAGAGCAGAGGTATAAACCCGGATGCGTTGGTTGACGGATAATAGATAGCTACCCATTCCGTCACGGGTTCCGGCAGTAACCACCGCAACTTCTGTGTCCAAAACAGCGGTTACGGCACCCGTAATATCCGCAATTTGCTGAGTTCCGTCACCACGACAGAAAAAGTATTCTTCCGCTTCTGCCCGGCGTTCGAGCATCTTTCGTGCGGCAAGTGCTTTAGCGGCGGGACCGACACGGGCGCCACTCATAGAGTTGGCCAGTTGAAGGTTTGAAATTTCTTGACCGAATTGAATGTATTGCAAATTTGCAGTCATTCTATCCAATGCAGGGTTGCCGGGAGTAGCTAAATTACCACCGTCGGCGTTCATATAACCCATTGACGGGTTACGCGAATAATCCATCGCAATCACGAAACCGCGATTGTTGGCTTGTTCGACGCGCAAATTTTCGCCACCTTTGATTTGCGCGGTTAAATATCTGTGTTTTGATTTGAGGTCGGCTAACGATGTCGCCATGATTTCTTTTAATGAGCCATTATTGTTTGCTGTAATCTGCATAATTCACCTTATGGTTTTGGGTTACTTACCCAATGAAGCAAATGCGTTTTCGAGATTTCTATCAATATCTCGAATGCTTTTAGTTTCTTTCGGGGAAAACCGCGTGGTTTCCGTAGGTGGCAGTTGGTCAGCGTTGTTGTTGACGGGATCGGTAATTTTGGCGTCGGGGCTTTTCTTGTAGATTTTGAAAAGCAATCGCTCGAATACTCCGGTTTTTTCTTTGGTTTGCAGAATGGCTGAATTAATGAAAGCTGAATATTTCTTTTCGTAGTCTTTGGTTTTCATCTCGCCTTTTTTAAAAGCTTTGAGTAGGTCGTCCCGGGCGCTGGATTGGTGAAGTGCGGCCAGGGCATCGCTTCTCAGAATTTCTCGAAGAATTTTCTTTTCTTCCAAAACTTCTGCGCTATCCCCTTTGGCATCTTTGAGGGTAGTGCTACCCTGCCAAACAACGTCTGTCAAAACCTTATCCAAAGCAGAAGTATTCGCTTTATCGAAATCAAGCTCCACCTGCTGAACTTTGGTTGTTTCCGTTTCTTTCAACTTCGCTTCTAACTGTTCGCGCTGTTGGCGTTCCTCGGCAATTTGCTTTTGCAAGTTGAGAAATTTAGCGGGTTCTTTGTCCGATTGGAGTAATTCATCGAATTCGTCTGGATCAACATAACCAGCATCTTTCCAGCGTGAAAGAGCATCGAGCCAACCATATTTTTGAAAATCTGCTAAAGATTCGATTTGGGCTAATCCCAAATTTTCGCCAAACCGGTTTTGGATAATAATATCCGTGATACCTTGGAGCCGTTCACCAAAATCTTGGGTTTCAGGATCATTGATAAAATCTTGTGATTTTACAATTCCCAAATTCAAAGCATTGCCAATAAAGTCCAAAAGCGTGTTTTGGTCACTGGCTTGAATAATGCCCTTAAAGAAAGTTTGCGGATCCCCGGATTTGATACCGTTGGCGATAACTGCCATCGGTTCGATTAATTCTTGCCCGCCTAATTTTTGAATAGCCTCGTTACCTAAATTGGCTTCGGTGGCTAATTTCGCGGCATAAGCAGTTAATTCTTTGCTTTGCCGGGGAAATTGTTCACGAATCTTTTCCACTTCCGTTTCGTATTTTTCAACAACTACGGGTGGTTTGTCTTCGAGAGCCTCAAAATTAGCGGTTTCTACGGGATCAGCGGTTTCGGCTGATTTTTCCGAGTTTTCGGTTTTCGCAACTTCTTTGATTTCGGTTTCGTCGGATGTTTGGGTGTCGTCGGTTGTTACGTCTTTATCAGCGTTTTCAGCTACATCGTCGGAATTGTCAACTTGAGAGTTTTTACCTTCGTCGGCAGCGGCAAACCAATTTTGTAATTTTTGGTCAACGGTGTCGCCATTGGCTTCAAACTTCTCTGCGCTTGCGTCCGGGGCTGAATCCTCAACAATGGGGATGTCCGGGGATGCAATTTGATCTACTACAATATTTTCCATAATCTACGGTGGCTCATTGTTTGTCTTACTTTGCGGGATGGTTAATCAACGGAAAGTAAAACTGTTAGTAGCGACGGTAAAAGAAAATAAAAAAAAGCAAGTTGGACTTTGAATGAACTGATCGCAATCAGTAATTTCAAGTCGCAACTTGCTTTTTTATTAAATTTTGTCGTCGGTTAAGTTTTTGGCTCAACCTTTGGGTATCATAATGAACAATTAAAAAAAATGCAATTAGGTTTTTTGCTTGTCCGGTAATGAACGGAATCTTTTTTGTTTGTTTTTTGTTTCAAGCGCAAATTTTGAGGCTAAAACTCCAAGCGGACGCGAAAACATATCACGGATCGCAATGGCATCCTCGCGGGTTTCAACTTCGCCAATAAGGTGCCAAAGGCTTTCCTTCGTGATTTCAGCTAATTTGTCCAAAGTTTTATTTGCCATTTATTTTTTCTTGGGTGCTGGCTTATCTTTCGATTTAGCCTTGACCTGTTCAAGTTCCTTGTTTGCTTCGTGATCCGCCGCTTTTTCGGCCATTTTCCGCTGAAATTCGGCGTCGGCGTCTTCGCGGGATGCTTCCCGGTCGGCTTCAGATGATTCGCCCTGATGTTCGCGTTCGGATTCCGTCGCCTCTTTTTCCATTTGCTGTTGTTGGGCGATTTGCTGTTGCTGCATTTGCATCTCGGGCGAATTAGCCATTTGCTCTTGTTGCAAAGC
>JANOEF010000554.1:0-3249 GCA_031413075.1 Acidobacteriota bacterium
CTTTTATTAGCTTCTACTTGGTGCTTGGCACAAACTCAAAATCCAATTGCAACGGTTGAATTTATTAAAATCAAAAACAATAATCAGGCAGAAGCCTTATTTTACTACCAAAATAATTGGAAAGTTTTAAGGGAAATCGCCCTTAAAAAGAAATACATTCAATCATACAAATTACTTCAATTGGAAATGGATTCAACCTCAAGTTTTGATTTCATTTTAATAACTGAATTTGCTACTGCTACTGATTACAAATTGAGTGAAGAAAGGTTTCAGAAAATAATAAAGTCAGTGCGCCCAACAGGTCCTAAACTTTTAAATAATTTATTACCAAAAGAATTTCGAGAAACGGTCTTTCTAAAAGTAACTGAGAGCATTATTAACCCGGATAATAAATTGAAAATTCGTTATTTTCGGACTGCCCCGCAGCAAGCTGACGGGGTATTAAACCCAACGTGAATAAAAACGACCCCAATTCAAGAGCCGCTACTAAACGGTCAAGATTTCTTTAATTATCATAGGTTTTTTTACACTTTCCTAGGCCGAAGTGAAATCAGATGAGAAATAGGAGACTTAAAAATAGCATTGGTGTTTGAGAGCATTTAGGGTGACAATAGAAAGATCTTAATTTGTACAAAGGAGAGAATTTATGAAACTTTTTATTTCGCTGGGCACTCTGTTTTTCGTACTTTCATTCTGCAACCTCGGTGAAAGACTGAAACAGATGCAAGGTTCCCCCGAATCCAGTTCTAATACTTCGACAAATACGTCCAGCAATTCTTCAACCGCAAAGACTGATGAAAAGACTGAAAAACCCAAACTTTCAGACCAACAGCAATCTATTTTCGACAACGCGGACGAAGTAAAATGGGACGATCAGGGCATCGCCTGGAAATTGCCGAAGGGTTGGCCAAAAATGGATGTTAAGAAAGAATCATTTATGTACGGTTCGCCGAAAACCGGCTTTTTGATCGCTTCAATCTCGATAATGCCTGCCAGTTTTCCCTCCGAGATAAGCCTTAAAGCAACCTACGACAGTTCGCTTGAGCAGCTTAAAAACGGCAAATACGAAAACGCACGGTATTTGGAAATTGACGGCGTCAAGGGCGTCGAATGGGTTGAAACGATGCCCGAAGACAAAAGCGGTCCGCGGCGCCATCAATGGATCGCCTTTCGCAATTATCAAGGGCAAAATCAACAGCTAAATATTATGGTTTCGACCAAAGGAAGTGAATTTGAAAAGCAGCGTGACACCTTTGCGGCGATCCTGTATTCAATGAAGATCGGAAAATAGACGGTGATATTTTCAGACCTTAAATTATCGCAGAAGCTCGAACGCGCGGAAGCCCGCGCCAACGCTTCATTCGTAGAATCACGGGCCAGGATGTTTCCCGACAGCGGCGCAGAGTGGATCGAGGTAGCGGGCGCGTATGCGATGTTCGACGGCATCGAATCGCCCTGCACACAGACTTTCGGACTGGGCGTTTTTGGTCCAATCACGAACGCAGAACTCGGCGAACTCGAAGCGTTTTTCAAAAAACACGAGGGCCCGTCTTTCACGAGGTTTCGCCGATGGCAGATCCGGCGATGATTACTTTATTGAACCAACGCGGCTATCAACCGATTGAACTGACGAGCGTTATGTTTCAGGAAATCGAAGCGGCAAACTCGCTTGATCTGCCGCTGAATCCGAATATCAAAACGCGGATCATCGAAAAGGGCGAAGAGAAAATCTGGGCGCAGACCTCCGCCAACGGTTGGTCAACTGAAGGCCAGGGACTTGCCGATTTCTTGTTTCAATTCGGGCAGATCAGCGCGGAAACAAAAGGCGGCTTTCCATTTCTCGCCGAGCTTGGCGGCAAGGCAATTTCCGCCGGAATGTTGTTTATTTATGACGAGGTCGCAATCCTCGCGGGTGCGAGTACTGTTCCCGAAGGTCGTCGCAAGGGCGCACAAAATGCTTTGCTTGATGCTCGTTTGAGATTTGCCGCCCAAAAAGGTTGTGAATTAGCGGCGATGGGCGCATTACCCGGCAGCGGGTCACAGCGAAACGCCGAAAAGAACGGCTTTCGGACCGCTTATACGCGGACGAAATGGCAGTTGATTATTTAACCAAGCTAAACGCGACAAAGAATTTAAGAGATTTTGCCTGCGAAACATACGAAATAAACTAAAAATAAAAAGAATTTTAAGTTTTTCGTATTTTTCGTTTATTTCGCAGGCAAAAATTCCTTGAGATTATTTAGCTTTGGCCAAAACGATCGCCAATTCGCCGTTGTCATCCAAAACCTGTGTCTCGACGAGTTCGCTTTCCGTTAAATAATTCAGATAAACAAGCGGTATCAAGACCAGGATCTGGCGCGTGTTTTCGCGGTTCATTTCATCGACGACCTCCGTCACACCGTAAAGCCGTTTTTGTTTGCCTTGATTATCGAAAACGTGGATGCTCTTAATATCATAATTATTATCTGCTAAAAGCTTAGCCTTAAACAAAAGCTCCCAGGCATTAACTATAAGTATACAGAAAACCTCATTGCGATACAAGAAGTTGGGCTTGTTGTATATTTCTATCGCTGATAGCGACGCAGCAATTGAATTCTCAATAAGTTTCCTTGCCGTTTCATCATCAAGTGCTTTAGCAGGCACACTTACTTCCTGGGCTACATCCGCTGTTGTTTCCATAAAAGGACTCTTTAAAATGGAAATTTACTAATTATCGAAACAACAGTTGCACGCCTTAATTAAATTTCAAGAATGTTTATATGCTTTCGGATTTTTGAAACAGTGTTAGGATGAATGCCAGCGAGTTTGGCTGCTTCTGTTCCTTTGTAACCCTTCTTAAGATATTCAATCGCCTTCTTGTTCTTATCTTTTGATAAAAACGCAAGTACGTCTTCACCGGTATTCGCCTTGCGGCCCTTGTATGCACCACGTGCTTTCGCTATCTTAATTCCTTCGCGCTGTCTCTCCTTAATCTGATTGCGTTCCATCTCGCTGACTACGCCAAGGATACTGATAATCATTTTAGTTATCGGGTTTTCTGTACCGGTTTTCTCCAATGTGGTGAGCCCTTGAGAAATGAAATGAATACAAATTTTGCGCTCGGAAAAAAAGTGTATAGTGTTGATTATATCGCGGAGGTTGCGACCGAGCCGGTCTATCTGCCAAACCGATAAACTGGTTACGATGCCCTTCTCCATATAGCCAAGTATTTCTTTGCCACCTGGCCGTTCAAAGAAAGGCACTGCACCG
>JANOEF010000555.1:0-3574 GCA_031413075.1 Acidobacteriota bacterium
CTTTCATCAAGAAATACCTTGAGCGGAACGATTTTCTGGTCAAAATTCCCGGGTTTTGATTCATTCCCTGACCCGAGTAGTCTCGCTTCGCCATTCACGCTTCGCCGAAATGACAAAAACACAACAATTTCAATTGCCGACACCCACGTCTTCAGCGGAAGTTTCGTTAATGAAGTCCGTTTCGGTCTCTTTAAGCTGAACAACACTCGACGTCTCGATGATGATTTTCTTACTTTGACCAATGAAAGCATCGGCGTTTTCAACCCCGCGTCAACCTTTGATCCGAGCATTGCCACGACTCGGTTAGGTCACTATATCGGCAGAAACAACCTTGCCAATTTTTCCTTCGGAGGTCCGAATGATTCATTTAACCGAAGAGAACAAATTACTTTAAGCATTGGCGACAATGTCACCTGGACGGTTGGAAACCACAATATTAAATTCGGCGGCGAGTTTAAGCGTCACCAATTCGATACGAATCTGCCCGAAGAACAAGCGACCGAATTCGAGAAATTCGATAGTTTTACCCAACTATTGACGGGTAATGCGACCGAAGCTGACACGCAATACGGTGTTACCGACAAGAGTTTTCGTTTCCAGGACTATGGTTTTTACATTACGGACGATTGGAAACTGAGAAGAGGTTTAACCCTCAACGTTGGATTGCGTTACGAGTTGTTCATGAGACCGACTGAAAAAGACGGACGGATTGGCAATTTTGATACTGCTGCTTTCTTACCGTGTTTTACCAAAACGGGTGGTTCAACGGCAAACTGCGATAATCCGACTCGTGGATTTATTATTCCGAGCAATGTTCAATTGACGGGAAATGCGGTGGTTGACGGCGCGATTAATGCTACCAACAAAGCTGATAACAAACACACCCTGAACGGGCAGGACACAAATAATTTTGCTCCTCGGATTGGCTTGGCATACGCAGTTAATGACAAACTCGTTTTCCGGGGAGGTTACGGATTGTTTTATGATCGTCCGTCAGCGGCATTTATCAATACCGTATTTTCGAACTATCCGTTCTTGCGCGAAGTCGAAATTACAACCCCCAGCGGAAATGTGCCGATTGCGACGGCTTTCTCAAATACACCAACTACCATTCCTTTAAATTCCTGGCTGCCTTTTAGAATTGTTCGCAGTTCAGGCGCAACCGGAAGTTATCAAATTCGGGATAACACGCCTGTCACCACAGATGCTCGCGGGGTTCCGTTTGCTTCCGGAGTTTTCGGAAACGTGGCTGAAACTTTTGAATTCCGGGCGATTGACCGCGATGTTCAAACTCCTTTTGTTCATCAATGGAATGTTGGCGTCCAGTACGAAGTATTCAAAGACTGGCTCTTTGAAGCCAGATATGTCGGCACTGCCGGACGCAATCTCTTGCAGGCAACGGCTCTCAATCAAGGCTACGATTTGAACGATGTCAACACGCCTGACCATATTTACGAGCGTTTTAATGCCGCTTATGTTGCCGCCAATATTCCGAATGGGCCGTTGAACGCAGGGGCAACGGCTCGTGAACGTGGACTTGGACGAGCATTCGGATTTTTGAATACTACAACAGGCTTAACTGACCTCAACCTTTCTTCGACCAACGGAACGGTTATCGGATTTGAGGCCCGCGTGCCGGTTCTTGGTTTCAACGTGCCGGAAGCCTTGTTATTAAAATCCAATGCCTACTCCGACTATCACGGAGGACAATTCAGTTTGACCAAACGGATGTCGAACGGTTTTTCGTTAAATGCTTCTTACACCTTCTCAAAATCAATTGACATTATGTCGAGCGATCCGGGAAGCACCGCCGGGGGCGGAAAACCTGATGTTCCCAACACAGGATTTATTGCTCAAGGCGATGCGACCAATACAGCAAATAACAAAGGTGTATCGGATTTTGATCGCAAACATCGTTTCAGTACGAGTTTTGTGTGGGAAATCCCGACCGGTAACACAAATCGTTTGTTGAATGGTTGGTCAATTGCCGGATTTTTTCAGGCACAGACCGGTACGCCGTTCACCATTTTTGCGGCGGAACCTGAAATCGCAAATGCTTCGCAATACACTAGCATTACCCGTGGTTCAGGCGGTTTGTTCCGCCCGGGATTTGGACGTCCGAACATTGCCTGCACAGCTGACCAGGTTGTCGGTGAATACAGCACAAGCAATTTGACGGTTTTTGACCAAAGCTGTCTGCGTTCGCCGTTAGGTGGATTTGGAAATCTTGGACGAAACACTTTCCGTGGACCGACTTCAAAACGATTCGACATTAGTTTTGCTAAAAACACGAGAATTAATGAACGAATGAGTTTTGAAATCGGTTTTGATCTTTTCAACGTCTTCAACACTGTTAACTTCGCCAATCCGACCAGCGATTTACAGGACACAACAGACTTTGGAAAATTAACGACCAGCATTGGCGGACCAAGGGTAGGACAATTTAGAGCTAAATTTAAGTTCTAAATTATTTGCTGATCTACAAAGAAAAAGGGCGTGTCTGAAAAGGCTCGCCCTTTTTCTTTGTAGAATTAACAGTAAGTTCTCATTGGTCTAACACCAATTTAATCAGCATCTTTTATCCTAAAATCCTAAACTAATTATTAAGGAGAAAAGAAGATATGACCGATGAAATTGAAGAAGTAACGACTGAAGAAACCGAAGCGACTGAAGAAACCGAAGCGACTGAAGAGACTGAAGAAACCGAAGCGACTGAAGAGACTGAAGAAGAAGAGACTGAAGAAGAAGAGACTGAAGACGACGAATCTGAAGACGACGAATCTGAAGAAACCGACGAATCTGACGAATCTGCCGAAATTGTGGATGAAAGAGACGAAGACGACGAAAAATAGTTAAACTATCTAATCCAAAAGTAACTATTTGAGAAAAACTGAGATTTACATCTTTGCACAAACTAAAGGCGAGCCTTACACGGCTCGCCTCTTTTATATTTGATACTCATAGTTAGAAATTTTATTATCAAATATATCAATAACAAAATAACTTTATAAGGCAAGCCTTAGTGGGCGAACTACTACGCCCTGTATTCCTTCGGCTCTAAAGGCGTTAGGGATTGCTTTAAATTGAAAATTGAATCCAGATTTCTAACTTAGTTGTTTGATTACCTCGCTTAAAAGACTTCTGCTCGCAATCATTTTATAGAATCGGATTGATTACCGATGTCGCAGGATTGCCCGATTTTCACGACTCCTTTTAAGGTCAACGGTTCTGGTTAGCGAACTAGATTCAACAGGAAAGATTCTAACCGAGAAAACTTTCATAGTCAAAACCGCTAAGATGCTGAGATGCTTAATTTTATACAATATTATTTGATAATGTTTTCAATGAAGTTTTATTATACCCTTGACCCTTGAAAACTGTGCAATAAAGAGTCCAATAAACTTATGGTCTTTAAAAATTGATACCGTAAAAAAAGAAAAATCTAGTGACTGGAGCGCAGACTGCCAGTCTGCCCACCTTCGCGCGAAGCGTCGAAAGTGGAAACTGTCGGATTAAAATTCAACTTGATTTCCACCGCGACAGACAACCGTTCATCGCTTCGCTGGAACGGTGC
>JANOEF010000556.1:0-4520 GCA_031413075.1 Acidobacteriota bacterium
CAACCGAAATTCGGATGATTAATATGCGGAACACCTTTCGCCGCACGGATTTCATTGACATTTCGCTGAATAGTTTCGGTCACACTCTGGCCGCCCTGTGGATTGACCAGTCTTTCCACATTGAGACCGTTAATATGGAGCGGTTTGTCGCCAAATCTATCGGTAATTTCTTCGCCCCGAACGACGATAAACTGCTCTTCGGCACTATATACCGCGTTTAGTCCGTCAACTTTGGTCAAAAAGTTATGGTCGGTCAGCACCAAAAAATTATAGCCGTGCTGACGATACCAACGCACCACTTCGTCAGGGGTAGAATCGCCATCGCTGTTGATGGTGTGGGTATGAGTATTGCCTTTATACCATCTCAATTGTTTTTGGGCGGATGGTGGTAGTGGCTGATAATCGGTTACGGTATTGAAAAATGAAAGCAAAACTAACACCGAAAGTATTGGAATCAAAAGTTTTTTCACAAAAGCCTTCCTTGCTGTCCGATTTTTTTTCTTATTCTTCTGGAAAGTTAAAGCCTTTCCTTCCAGATTGCAACCATCATCCGCTATTGCCTCGCCTCAAAAATTCGGTTAAAAGGTGTCTCAGAGGCACGACGAAATTGGGTAAAACCACCTGATAAAACAGTTTCGCGCAGAGTATCTTCGGAAGCTACGGCGCCGAGTCCGGTGCCGCCCTGAGCCAGAGCATTAGCCGTGCAACAGAGTGTTGAAGCGGCTGAAAAAGTCCGTCCCACCGGATTAAAGTTCTCCTCGACCAAATTTCCCGCCATCGGTTCAACGATTAAAACACTCCCCTCAACATCCAAAGTTTCAAACGCCCGTTTCATAGCGCCGACAGGGTTTCCCATATCATGCAAACAATCAAAAAAGCAGATTAAGTCAAAATCTTCATCCGAAATATCGTTAGCCGGAGCTACCTCAAACGAAACACGATTGGTGACTCCTGCTTTTTCAGCCCTTTCCCCAGCCTTTTTGATTGAAGCCGGATGATTATCAAACCCGTAAAAGCGCGAATTCGGAAAAGCCTGGGCCATAATGATGGTCGAAGCCCCGTGTCCACAACCGACATCTGCGACCTTTGCGCCTTTTTTCAGTTTGGCTTCGATTCCGGTGAGTTGTGGTATCCAGTCAGCAATCAAATGGGCCTGATAGCCCGGACGGAAGAATTTTTCGGTGCCGACGAATAGATCTTCGTCATGTTCGCCCCAGAGCATACCGCCGCCCTTTTGAAAAGCTTCAGTGATCCGCGGTTGAGCGTTATTCATGGCCTTGACGACATAAAATCCGCCGCCGACATAAAACGGGCTGGTTTCATCGGTCAAAGCCGTTTTTTGCTCTGGCGAAAGCCAAAATTTTTTGGTGGCTGCCTCATATTCGATATATCCTCCGGCAGCTTGATTCAAAAGCCATTCACGAACATAGCGTTCAGTGGTATTTGTCTTTTCAGCTAATTCGGCGGAACTCAATCCGTCCGCTTTGCCCAATGCCTCGTAAAGACCAAGTTTAATACCGATGTAGCCCAGGGTAGAACTCAAAGCTGCCCCGAAATCACCGACGACTTTACCCAGAAACTCATTCATTTTTTCTTCATTGATGGCGGTTGCCTGAACTATTTGCGACATTGTAAACCCTCCTGTTGCCGTTCTGAAAATAGTGGAAGAATAATTGTTTTGAAGGATTATGATCATAACGCTGAAAATAAAGAAAGGCAACAAAATTTTACTGCCCCCGAGATTTTAATGAAAAGGTTTAAAATAAAAAAAGAGCCTTGAACTCGTCAACGCCCCTTTCTCTTGGATTGAACAGTGTTTATTCGCCGGCTAGAACAATTGCACTTTGGGATTTGAAAGATTTAACCGGAGTTTTTGCCGGACCGCCGGCGTTTTTGCCATCGGTTCCGAATTTTGAATTGTGATTTGGGCAGACGAATAATTTGGATTTTTCGTCATAACCGAGGGTCCCGCCTTTATGCGTGCAAACGGCTGAAACAGCCGAAAAACTTGCTTCGCCGGTGCGCGCAATGACCACTTTGCCGGAAGCTGTTTCGACCACCAGGGAGCCGCCGACCTTATTCAAAGGACTATTTTCATCCAGTTTGATGACTGTCTCGGCCGCCGGAGTGGTAGTTGCCGAGACCTTTTGAGCCGTTCCCACACTTAGCAACAACCCGCCCGCCATCGCGCTCGTGCTGACTAAAAATTCGCGTCGGCCGCTACAATTCTTTTCGGTTTCATGACAATTATTATCCATTTATTTCCTCTTTTTTCCTCATTTTAGAATCTTTGAAAGATTATCACAGCTTTTTCATTTTAACCAGAAGTTTTTGGAGTAATTGATTTCAAAGCTGATGAACTCAATGATAGCCGGACTGCATTGTTTTCAGCGTGGCATATTCAGAAAAAGCATCCTCAACCAAGCAGGTCAGCACAAGTTTTGCGACCTTTTCACGGAAACCTATTCAACTATTGACGACATTCGGTTTTTGGTCTTTCTGAATTTTGCATTTTGCATTTTTCTTTACTGCTTATCAAAAGGTTAAATGAACCGGCCGAAAAAATTTTGATTGTTATGGTTGAATTCTGAGCAGATAGCTGCAAATGGTGATTGGCTCTCCCGCATTAAATTGCGCCCTTTGCCCCATCGGAATCTCGCGGTTGGAGACAAAAGTCGGATTCCGCCCTTCGCTGACAAGCCAGTAATTTCCTTGCCCGTTAAAAACCAATGTGACGTGACGGCGGCTGATTTCCGGGTCACCACCGAGCGGAACATCAACCGGTTTCGATTTTGAACCGCGTCCGATACTGATTTCGTTATTGTAAACCGGAACCACATTTTGACGGACCCCGCCGCGCCAGATTTCAAGTTTATAAAGTTCAGTCGCCCCCCGTTTTTGAACGTGCGTCATCTCTTCACCTTCTTGAACGATTGGGGATGAATATGGAGTTTGAAAGTTCGATTGCTGAACGGTCGGATAAGGCTGGGGCTGAATCGGTGCCGGAACTACCGGATTTGGATTGATTGGTATTTGATAGTTCGGAGTTGGCGGAATTTGATTAGGTTGAATCGGAACTTGTTGATTCTGCATCGGTTGGACCTGATTAGCAACTTTTGGGAGGGGCGGTTTTTGTTTAGAGAGAATGCTGGTTTTGCCGCTCGAATTGTCATCCCAGCTGTGTTGGACACGAATATCACCTTTTTCCAGCGTTCCGTCAACCCGCAATTCAACCGCAAAAGATTGTGTTTCAAGTTTCTTTTTGCCCGAGATTTCTTTCGCTCGTTCAGCTAAAACGTGATAGAGCCCTTGTTCTAAACCTTTTCGTTTAACTCCCTGCCATTCTTTATCGTCTTCGTCGCTTAAAAAAATGATATATTCAGTAGGAATCAAGGTTGTGCCCTGCGGCAACGGAACCATTTCTCGCTGCATCACCTCTTCAACCGACCGGGCCAGTTTGACGATAAATTCTTCTGACGCGCTGCGCGGTTTGACCTGTGCATCACGGGCAGCTTTTTCCAATACGGACTCCGCACTGTCCCCATCAATCCAATGTCTGACTTTATCAAAAACGCCCATACAATTTAGAATATCTGATCTGGGAATAACCTCATCACCCAAAACCAAAAAACCTCTCACTCCTGAATATAATCTCCGTTCACCCAACCATTATCCTGTTCGGTGGCAACTTTTTTCGGACGGCTTCGGTCAATGATCTCAATTTGAAGCCAACCGTCTTTTCGATTCAAAATTCTGACCCTTGAGCCCTTTGGAACCAATCCGATCTTCAAACTATCCTTGTCACCTGTTTCACGAATATTGACATCGCTGATCGCGACCCCTTCCGGCTGGACAAATAGGTTTGTCATACCTGGAAGAATTCTACCATTACGAAGGTAATTTTGCGTAGCAAAAAGTGCCCCGGCAAACAAAATCATCGAAAGCAAAATGATAGCTGCTTTTTTCATGACCCCGCTTTTTTTTGGAGGCAAAGGTGGGGGAATCTCAAATTTAATCTGATTTTTGTCGTTTAACGGGAGCGGGACAATATTTTGAGCCAGCGGTTGATCTGACAATTTAATAACAAAATGCGGATTTTTTTCTTCGGTCATCGGAACTTTGAAATTTTCCGAAGTCTTAAAAGTCGGTTCAAGCGGAGAAACGGGCGAAAAATCTTCTGATTTGGCCGCCTGTGGAACCCGGTGCGGTTTGGCTGAAATTTGAGTTAACGGTTCCGCTTCTTCTTCGAGTGCCAGGGGTTTGACCGCTCCTAAATCCTGCCAAAATTCATAAACGGTTTGATGGCGTTCAGACGGTTGGTTCCGGGTTGCCTTTTGCAAAACCCGTAAAAGTGCGTCTCCCCAGGTTTTTCCGGCAAAAGACAACGGCAAATCGCTGACTGGAAAGTTAGTAAATCGTCGGGGGGAATCTCCGGTAATCAGGACATAGGCCGATTTGGCAAGTGAATAAATATCGGCCGCCGGAGTTAATTCGGAAACCACCATGACATTCATTGAATC
>JANOEF010000557.1:0-9511 GCA_031413075.1 Acidobacteriota bacterium
GTCGGTCCAACCGAAGGAATTAAGATCTTAGGAAAACCGAGACCGTCCTATACCGATGCGGCCCGCACCAACCAGGTCACCGGAACAGTTACCTTGCGGGTTACTTTTCTGGCCAACGGTTCGGTCGGAAGTATATCTACCGTCAGCGGTTTACCACACGGCTTGACTGAACAGGCAATTGCTGCTGCCCGTGGAATCAGATTTGAACCGGCCAAGAAAAACGGTGTGCCATATGCGGTGACCAAACAAGTTCAGTTTAACTTCACGCTTTATTAAACCCAAAAGCAGAGGCATTAAAAAAGGTTGACAACAAAAATTGTCAGCCTTTTTTTTCTTGGAAAAAATATTTGAATGTAATATTTAAGTTGCGATTTGTTCAATCCGAACTTCTTCGAACATATCGTGTCGTTTGAGTGCATCAGCTAACAATTTAGCTCTTTGCTCATTCATTTGCCGGGTGGAACTTTGCGACGAGATTTCAAAGATTTCGTCTTCGACCATTGAAACTGAGAGGTCTCCGAGCGCAATTCCGCCTGCAACGTCAATTTCATCAAAATTATGAACTCGGAAATTCCCTGTGCTTTCACAATACTCGTCAATAAACGACTCTCGCAAAGCGTCTTCTGCTTCCGTTTCATCAAAATAATTACCGGCGACAATTAAACAATATTCTTTTTTTAGCTCGCTACTCATCTGGGATTGGTATTTTTCGTAATCATAAGGGTTTATGTCAAGCGACACTGCTAAATGTAACATAAAACAAATGAATATTAGAAGTATTTTTTTCGATAATCCAAAAGTTTTCTCGCCAATTCGTCAGAGTTGACTCAGTTGAGGTATCATAATAAAAAATCTTGAGAGGAACAATTACTGAATGATAATACCTGTTAAATGGAGTGATGAAGGCGTGTTGATGCTCGACCAACGCCTTTTACCGACTGAGGAAAAATGGTTGACCTTGAAAACTTATAACGAAGTTGCGGATGGCATTCGGGATATGGTTGTGCGTGGCGCGCCGGCGATTGGAGTTTCGACTGCGTATGGAATCGCGCTTGGCGTGAGGCAATTTGTCGGGACAAATTTGGTTGATTTAGAAGACGAACTCGACTACATCTGTGAAGTTTTGTTCAAAACCCGTCCGACGGCAGTAAATCTCGGCTGGGCGATTGATGAGATGAAAAAGACTTTTGGCAAAGCAAAATCCGATGGAAAATCAATCTCTGAAATTAAAGAAATTTTGTTGGGACGATCAAAAGCCATTCACGAAGAAGATATCGAAGCACAACGACTTATCGCCGAATTTGGCGGTGAGCTGATTGAAAACGATTCAACCGTTTTGACACATTGCAACGCAGGCGCATTGGCAACCGGCGGCGTTTGGGGAACTGCACTCGGAGTCATTCGCGGCGCAGTTAATCAAGGAAAAAACATCCACGTTTTTGCGGATGAAACTCGCCCGTATCTGCAAGGCGCACGTCTGACCGCTTGGGAACTGAAAGAAGATAATATTCCGGTCACGCTCATCACCGATAATATGTCGGGTTATATGATGCAACAAGGTCGTGTCCAAGCGGTGGTCGTTGGTTCAGACCGCATCGCGGCAAACGGCGATGTTGCCAACAAAATCGGGACTTATATGGTTGCGGTTTTAGCCAAAGAACACGGGATTCCTTTTTATGTGGCCGCGCCGCTTTCAACCGTGGATATGAATTGTCCAACCGGCCAAGAAATCCCGATCGAAGAGCGTGACACACGTGAAGTTTCACATATCAAGGACATTCAACTCGCACCGGAGGGAATCGAAATCAGTAATCCCGCGTTTGATGTCACGCCAAATCATTTGGTGACAGCTATTATTACTGAAAAAGGTGTGGCCCGTGCTCCTTATCTCGAGAGTTTGCGTAAACAATTTGAGGATTAGTTTAATCATTCATCACTTGTTTTAATTCGTCCAACGAACTTTCGGCAATCAATTTAAAGACTCTAACTTGTTGAGCAGGTTGGAGTTTTTTTGCGGTCAACGAATCACAAATAATTAAGGAGGCTTCTTTCAAACCTTTTTGCCAATCAGTTTCGTTGGTTGAGCGGATAATTAAACTTTCCGCCTCAATTCGGGCTGCCAACAGCATCGTTTTGGCTAAAAACAAAAATCTGTTCCACCCCGAAACTACCGCAATTAACTCGCTTGCCGTCGGTCGGGCGTGACCAATCATCGAATCCGAAGCACTTGTTGTTTTCAAAAAAACACAAGTTTTATTGGGGCGCAAAGCCGAGTTTATTTTGGCAGTTGCGTCAAACATTGCAACCAAAATTGCGCCAAGTTGCGGCGGGTTCAATTGAAAATCTTCAAAACTGATTCCGATGACTTTAAAATTTAGAGCATCCGCAATTTCAGACATCAAAATTTCCCGCAACCCGGGGTCAGTTTCAATTACCAGAAAATGGTCGAATGGCTGAATTTCAAAAAATCGGGACCGACGACTTTGGATTTCTAAAAGCGTAAAGCCGTGTTTTTGAGCATTTTGAAAAATTGGGCAATAATTTGGTCAAGTTGATTTGGCAAATTATCACTTTTATTTTCTTGCACATAAAAACCGCTGCCGGGGCGAAATTCGAGCCAGCCATGTTCAACTAATTCCTGATAAGCCGTGGAAATCGTGTTAGCGTGAATCTGAAAACGGCGGGAAAGTTCTTTGGTAGATGGCATTTTTTCGCCGAGAATCAAATCTCTGCTTGCGATTCCAATTGTTATTTGAGCGACGAGTTGTTCCCTCAACGACACTTCCGGGTTTTTAGCAAGCCCAATTTTCATCATTTACCAATAAATTTTTAGAGTTAAAATTTGATTTTTAGCTTCTCAAATGTCATCCCAGAGTCTGACGAAAAGCGTCTTCCAGGTTTGGAAACTTAAACTCGTAACCCATTTCCTGCAAACGCTTCGGCTTTAGACGACAGCCTTTCAAAAGTAAATTTTCGCCCATTTCGCCAAAAAGCAGTTTGATGGCAAATTCGGGAACCGGTAAAATGGTCGGACGATTCAGAACTTTACCGAAAATTTTGGTAAATTCGTAATTTGTTACCGGATTTGGCGAAGTGGTATTGATTACCCCGTTCACCTCATGTTCTAAAACAAAATGAATAACCCCGATCAAATCCGCAATGGCAATCCACGACATCCATTGTTGACCGGACCCGAGAACCCCGCCAACTCCTAATTTGAACGGAGTCAACATTTTTTCAACCGCCCCGCCGTCACGCGTGATAACGATTCCAATCCGAAGCATCACCACCCGCGCAAAACATTCTGCCTTTTGTGATTCGGTTTCCCAATCGGCGCAGAGGTCAGCCATAAATCCGACCCCTTTCGGACTATCTTCAGTCAAAATCGTATCGCCTGTGTTTCGTCCGTAAAATCCTTCGGCGGAGGCGCTAATAAAATTTTTCGGCGGATGTTTCAAATCTTTCAAAGCCTCGACCAACACCCGCGTGCCAACTACCCGGCTGTCTCTCAGACGTTTTTTTTGCGCTGGCGACCAACTTTCGGCCGCGATGTTTTCGCCCGCTAGATGGACAACTGCATCAAATCCTTCAAGTTTCGCTTTTTCGTCGTCCGTAAAACCTTTTTCTGCATCCCATTGGATCTCGTCTGCCGATTTTGGAGCTTTTCGGACGAGTTTAAAAACTTCGTGGCCTTGCGCCGTCAGTGTTGGAATTAAATGCGTTCCAACTAATCCGCTGGCACCTGAAATTAAGATTTTCATATTTTCCCGCCTGGTTTAAAAGATTTAATTTTTACTCCCGCCCCTGTAAATCCCGCATCACAAATTTGACCATTTTGTTAATATCAACTTCGCTCAATTGGGTTTTGAAAGAAGGCATCGGAAGTTTACCATTTTTTATTTGCTCATAAATTTCGGCTTCATTCTTTTTTGCCGCCTCGCCGTATCTCAAAGAAGGAACTATTTTGCCGTCTGCCAGTTCTTTGCCGTTTGCTTCTTGTCCATGGCAAATTGCGCAGTTTTGCCGAAAAAGCGAGGCTTCGTAGGTTTTGCTGTCGGCAATTACAAGTTCACGTTTATAACTTTTTTCAGCACAGGCTAAAAGGCCAAATACAATTAACAAATAAGTCACTATAAACTTGAACCTTGAACCTTGAACCTTGAACCTTGATCTCACCTAATCGCTCCTTCAATCGGACTCGAGGCGCTGGCATAGAGCCTTTTCGGCATCCGTCCCGCTAAATAAGCCAGACGACCGGCCTGTACGGCAAGTTTCATGGCGGTTGCCATTTGGGCGGCATTTTTGGCTTCGGCGATGGCAGTATTCATTAAAATAGCATCTGCGCCAAGTTCCAACGCGATCGCGGCATCCGACGGCACGCCGACTCCGGCATCAACAATAATCGTCGCCTCGGGCAATTGCTCGCGCATAATGCGAAGGTTTGAGGGATTCTGGACGCCCATTCCCGAACCGATCGGCGAAGCTAAAGGCATCACCGCGGGACAACCTGCATCCAGCAATTTTTTTGCCATAATCAAATCGTCAGAAAAATATGGGAGGACGATAAAGCCTTCTTTGATCAGGACTTTAGCGGCCTCAAGAGTTTGTTCATTATCGGGTAAAAGCGTGATTGGATCGCCGATTACTTCGAGTTTTATCCAATCTGTTTCGAGTGCTTCGCGGGCCAGACGGGCGGTGCGAATCGCATGATCGGCATTGTAACAGCCCGCTGTATTTGGCAAAATCTGCATTTCGGGCGACAAATAATCGAGAAAAGATTCCGTCTGACGGTCAAGCGGCACCCGATTCACCGCCACCGTCACCATTTCCGCCCCGGAAGCCGTGTGCGCCAGTTGCATCTCATTGAAAGAACGGTATTTACCTGTTCCAATAATCAATCGTGAACTAAAAGTTCTCCCAGCGATGGTAAATAAATCAGTCATAAAAAATTACGAATTATAAATTACGAATTTATGTGTTTAATCTTACCAAAAATTTTCGCAAAAGAAATGCGGACTAAATTAAAAAATTAATCCGCACCTCATAATTCGCAATTTGTAATTTGTAATTTAACTATCCGCCGCCGACAAAATGAATAACTTCCAGTTTATCGCCATCGTTTATTTTGATATTTTCCCAATCTTTTTTTCTCACCACTTCTCTGTTTAATTCGATGGCGATTCGTTCTGACGGCAATGAAAAATGTTTGAGGAGTTCAATTAAATTCAATGTTTGATTCAATTGCTTGGTTTCACCATTGATAAAAATGTTCATAAAGTTAACCCGGTTGAATGACCCGGCGAATTTCAGCCTCGTCGCTGCCGCTCATCGCCTTGATTAAAACAGCCGCCCGACCTCTCGAAAATGCCGGTAGTTGAAGATGCGCAATCGCTACTCCATTGCTATCAGTTTTTGTGTGAAAAATCAACGGGCGGAAGTTTGAACCGAGAACTTTGATCATGACATTGACTCCAACCAGAGGATTTTCGGCATTTGCGCGACAAACCAAGAGGCTCACGGTTTTGGTTTCGCCGCCCTTAAAACTAACTTCGTTCATGAGGCTCACCAAAAGCTCGTTTTCAATAACCGGGGACGATTCAAAAAAATCAGTCACGATTTCAATTGCTTCATCGGGGACAATAATTATCTCTTGGGTATCAGAAATGTTTAGAGGTTCATCAAATATCAAATCGGCGTCTGTAATTTCAATCGGAGCGTCTAAAATTTCGACGACTTTTTCAACCGGCGGTGGGGGTTTCGGTAATTCGATGTCAGGTTTTCTGATCGGCTCCAAGACTTGCGGAGGCGGTTGCGAAAACTGAATTGATTCCGTCATTTGAGTTTCTACCGACTGATGATTTTCGGTTATAACTACTTTATTTTGAATGTTTTCGAGCGGGAGGATAAACTGTGCCTGAGGTTGTATCTCAATTTCTTTTTCAACCACAAAGTTCGGTTGTTTTTTGGAAACCGGGGCTACTACAGCCGCCACATTTTGCTCTGACTGTTTAGCATTCATTCGTTTCAAATCATCAATTCGACCCGCCCGAATGGCTGCGCAGATGAGTTTGTGTTGGCGTTGAAGTCTTTCCGTCAGTTCAATTTCATTAAATTTACCGAGCAATAAATCATCATAAGGTGAGCGTTTACTGGCTAAAATCGTCCCACGGTCATAGACCAGAGACAAAATCAGCGGGGTGTCCAAACCTTTATCTTCAGTTTGAACGTGATAAGTCACTCCATTAAATTCAACGTCTGTGTTAAAACCGGTAATCACTATTATTTTTCTTTGGGCGAGAAGGGCTGGTAGCGAACCTGACGAAAATACGTCTTTTATCAAGGTAACACAAGCGTTTAGAACAGGTCAACGAATATTTTGAATCGTTGAAACTAACTTGAATCCGAGTTGCCTTGACACTCAAACTAGCTTAACTTACGATAAAATTGTTAAAAAATTCTCAAGCTAGGTTGTAGTGGGAATGCTCCATTATTATTTGTGTTTTTTTAAGGTAAAATAAAAAGGACTTTTGGATATTTCAATGGCTGATTTTACTCTCATGGATTACGCCCCAATCGGCGTCATGTTTATAGTTGCGATTGGCTTTGCGGCCAGTCAAGTTCTGGTTACTCAACTTATCGGACCCCGAAAAAGAACGGCCACCAAACTGATGCCCTATGAATGCGGCAAAGACCCGGTGGGCTCGGCTCGCGATCGCTTTTCCATTAAGTTCTATAATGTGGCAGTTGTCTTTTTGCTGTTCGATATTGAAGTTTTGTTTATGATTCCGTTTGCCGTCGCCTTTAAGGAACTATTTAAGTTCAACGTTACCTACGGCACCATTGCTTTTATCGAAATAATGGTCTTTATCGCCACTTTGATTATCGGATTGGTCTATGCCTGGAAAAAAGGAACCTTTGATTGGAACATCCAAGCCCGGGCAGAAGCCAAGGCCGAGGCAAATATTATGAAGAATAAAAAACTGCAGCGGGTCGAAGAATTAAAACGCGAAAGGCTTAAACTGGCCGCCTAATGATTAGGGATTGGTGATTTTGAATTTGAAAGTTGCCAAACCGCATCCCTTTAATTTAATTGAGTAATAATTTTTAGAATTTGTTGAAAATTAGATTTGAAAAAATCCAAAATCTAAAAGCAAAAATAACAAAATGGGTTTAGAAAATAATATTTGGGAATCGTTACCCGATGTCGTCACCGTAAAACTTGATGCAGTCGTCAACTGGGCGAGAAAATCGTCCATCTGGCCGGCTACCTTCGGACTGGCTTGTTGCGCAATTGAAATGATGAATTCGGTTTCGGCCCGCAATGACCTCTCGCGTTTTGGAGCGGAAACCTTCCGAGCCTCCCCCAGACAAGCCGATGTGATGATCGTGTCAGGCCGAGTCTCAAGAAAAATGGCTCCGGTGCTCCGCCGAATTTACGATCAAATGCCTGAGCCGAAATGGGTTATTTCGATGGGGGCCTGTGCTACGTCGGGCGGTGTTTTTGACAATTACGCGATTGTTCAGGGTGTAGATAAAGTTGTCCCGGTTGATATTTATATTCCGGGTTGTCCCCCACGACCTGAAATGTTAGTTCACGCCATTATGATGCTTCAGGACAAAATTATGAAAGACACCGTCAAAGACCGTCGAGATACTTTTGAAAAAGAGTCCCGCCAATCAATTGTTCCCGGAACTTTGCCGGTCACCGAAGGAACTGTTTTAGAAGAATTGGCTAGAAACGAAGAAAATAAACCATATACCGTTCCGGCTAAACACGAACGAAGACGATCTTCTTAAATTATGAACACAACAGTTTTACACGATTTTGTCAGGAGCTTAAAAGAAGAAAATTCGAACTGGGTATCGGAAACCAAAGATGCTCTGGGCGAAGTTACGGTGACGGTTCCGCGAGAATCCATCGTTGATATTTGTTGGGTTTTGAAAACCAAACACGGTTTTGATATGCTGGCTGACCTCTGTGGTGCCGACTGCGGGGTCGAAGAAGATCCCCGTTTTGAGGTCAATTATCATCTTTTTTCAACCAAACATCATAATCGTTTACGTTTAAAAGTTTTGTTGTCTGACGATGATCCCAAGGTAAAAAGTGTTGTCTCAGTTTGGAAAACGGCCAATTGGCACGAACGCGAGACTTACGATCTGGTTGGGATAGTTTTTGACGGACACCCGGATCTGAGACGAATTTTGTTACCGTCTGATTTTGACGGACATGCCTTGAGAAAAGATTACCCGTTGCGCGGTTATGAGCCGTATAGCCTAACTTAAACAGTGAGTAGTGAAAAGAAACAAGCAGTCTTTCACTCATCACTCATCACTAAAATATGAGCGTTGCATTAGATAATTTATCCGTAGAAGTTTTAGACCAGCCGCTCGAATCGCAAATGACGATTTCGATGGGACCGCAACATCCTTCGACCCACGGAGTATTGCGATTAGAACTCGTCCTGGATGGCGAACTGGTGGTCAAAACCGTTCCTGATATTGGGTATTTGCATACCGGAATGGAGAAACTTTTCGAGTATAAAAAATACCAACAAGGCATAGTCATCACTGACCGGATGGATTATTTGAATCCGCTCGGAAACAATTTGGCCTATGTCATGGCGGCAGAAAAACTTTTACAACTCGAAATACCTGAACGGGCACAGGTTATCCGCGTTTTAATGTGCGAATTACAACGAATTGCCTCGCACATGGTTTGGCTCGGCACTCATTGTTTAGATATTGGCGCCATGTCGGCTTTTTTCTACTGTTTCCGTCAACGCGAAAAGATTTTGAACTTAATTGAGGCTTGCTCTGGGGGGCGAATGACACCCAGTTATTTCCGAATCGGCGGGTTGATGATGGATCTGCCGGCCGGGTTTGACCGCCGCGTCAAGCAATTCCTGGCAGACTTTCCGGCTGCTTTAGATGAATTAAACACCTTAGTTACCGGAAATACGATTTGGCAAAGCCGGACCAAAGGAATCGGTATCATCAGCCCCGAGGCCCGGGTGTCGTCCGGTCGCTCGAGGCCGCCGGGGTGTTGACGACGGAGTTTCCGGACTACGGCATCGACTACCAGTCCCGCATGGCGGAGAACACCGTCAAGCGGGGACGGGTCGGCATGCCGATGTCGCCGGACGGCCGACGGCCCATCCGCGGGGTGGGTCAGGCCCATCGATTCGGCGACGAGCTCACGGCACGCGGCGTGGAGGTGCGCTACGGGCACCGCGTCATCGCGGTGGTCGTCGAAGGCCGCGAGGTCGTCGGTGTGCGTGTGCAAGTGGATGGCCGGCACCGCCACCTCCGCGCCCGTGGCGGAGTGGTGTTCGGGAGTGGTGGTTTCACCCACTCGGCCGACCTGCGGCGCGCACACCTGCACCCCTCGGTGCTCGGGGGAGCGGCGGTGCACGGCAACACCGGCGATTTCGTGCGTATCGCCACCGAACTCGGCTTGCCGTTGCACGGCATGGGCGATCCCTGGATGGCGCCGTTCCCGATCGAGTTGGCC
>JANOEF010000558.1:0-5123 GCA_031413075.1 Acidobacteriota bacterium
GTTAGGATTATTTGCGTCGCGTAAATTTGTACCGACCGTAAAACTACCGGCAATTGTCAGATTGCGCGAAAGGTCCTGGAAGCCGCCGGGATTCGCCCCGTTGATGCTCTCAAGCAAACTCGTTCCCTCACGGACAAAAGCGACCGAATATCCGCCGCGGAAAACGCTCTGACCCGATGCGCCAAACAAGGCTCGGAGAAATCCTTTTTCTCCAAAGTTTGGACTCCACACTACTCCAAGCGTTGGGGCAAAGTTGTTTAAGTCATCCGGATAGGCTTTTTCGCCGATCTCGACTTTGACCACCCGCGGCGCGGTCCCGGTCAGGGTTCCGGGCTTAAAGATGTTGCCGAGTCCCGAAAGTCCATAAACCTGATCATAGCTTTCGAGCCGGGTGTAGTTGCCGTTACTCTTGGCAATAAAACCGGTCTGCGGCTGCCATCGGATTCCATAATTGACCGTGAAATTCGGCTTTATTTTCCAGCTGTCCTGGATAAATGCGCCATAACTTTTTTGCTCCGCCTTTCTGATAGACGGGCCATTTTCCGCATAGATTCCGGATGTTGTATCCAGATAAGCGGTCGTTGCGTAGCTGAGCACCCGCCCGGCCATCACCGCGTAGAGGGCTCGTGCTTCAGTAAGTTGACCAGGACTGGCACCCGGCATGGCGGTGGTATTGAAAATGCCGAAGGCGGAGTCGGTCGAATCAAGACCAAACCCAACTGACGGCACATAGCGGTTATTATTATTCGCCTCGGCTATGATCAGTTTGTAATTGGCGCCAAAATTGAGTGAATGATTCCCGAAAACCCAGGTTACCGAATCCGTAAAATCGTGAACCGGATTCTTTCCTCGCGATGTCCCGTTGACTAAAACCGGGGCAGTGGAACCTAAGACAGAGATTCCGAGACTTCTACCACCCATAAAATCAAAAACCGATGGTGATGAGTCGCCAGCAAAAACTGTTGGGCCTCCTTCCTGCTGCGCATAGCGGAATTCATTGACGATACTTTGACCAAAAGTGGATCTGACCGCCATCGCATACGAGTTCCGATCTGACGTTTGATTAAAAGACGGGAATCCGGGAAAGGTTTCTTCGCGTCCGTTCAACAGATCTTTTTGCCCGCCGAATTTTTGTCGGTTGATAACCAGTTCGAAAGAATGTTTCTTGGTTATATTCGCGTCAAAACGCATCGTTAGAAACGTGCGTAGTTCGCCGTTGGTGGCCAGAGTATTCCAATCAAAAAGATTCGGATTATTCAGAATCGGGACCAGTGTTTGCCCGGAAATAGCTGATCGAATCTTACTATAAACAGAGCTCACCGTGGGATCCGCGGTTGCAAGCTGACCTGCATTACCGGCAATCGTAAAGACATCGCGGGCGCAAAGCATTTGATTGGCGGTAGCGGTCGTCGCACAACCCGTCGGCAAGCCGCCGGCCGGGATGGTCGCCAGATATTGATAAATGCCGGCTTGAGCTTGGGGCGAAAGGATCTTTCTGGTCCGCGAAAGTGATTGCGGCTGACGAAACTCTTCGTAATTGAAAAAGAAGAACCGTTTGTCCTTGCCTGAATCGAACCAGTCGCCGCCTTCGCCAAACTTCAGGAATGGAATCGGTCCGCTGCCGTTAAATCCATATTGATTGAGTCTCATTTTTTGGCGGACTGATTTACCATTTTTGTCGAGCCCGGCCGGATTACGGTTGAGATACCAGTAGTTAGCGTTAAAGGCATCGTTGCGATGTTGCCAAAATGCGCCGATATGATAGTCATTGGCGCCGCGTTTGGTCACCATTTTGATCTGGATCGCACCATCACCGCTGCTTTCGGCACCCGGATTAGCGGTAGAGACCGAAACTTCTTCGATCGCGTCAACCCGCGGACGAACATAGGTGAAAAATCCATCGCTTGAACGCGAATCATTGACCTGGACATCAACGCCGTCAATAGTGATGCTCAGAGTGCCCTTTGGCAAGCCATTGATGGTTGCTGACCGTGGCCGTCCGACTGTGGCCGTGCCCGGAAGCATATTGACCAGATCCAGCGCATCGCGCGAAGCAAGCGGCGAACCGACGATTTGTTTCCCGAGAATGGTGGTCCCGATCGTCGCGGTTTGAGTCTGTAAAACTTCGCCGCCGCTGGTGACTTCAACGGTCTGTTCGACCGTTCCGACTTCTAAAGTAGCGTCCACCGTGGCGGGCGTCCCAACGTCAACTTTGACATTAGTGACGACGAATTTCTTAAAACCCGAAGATGTAATGGTCACGGTGTAAAGACCCGACCCCACCGCCGGAATTCGATAAGCACCATTATCATTAGAGACAGCAGTAAACTCCTGTCCGGCCTTGCCTTTGACCGTAACGGTTGCATTCGGTACGACTGCCCCATTAGAATCCAATACAGTTCCGGCAATTGAACCTGTGGTTTGCGCCTGTGCAGAAAACTGACAAAATAAAATCATCATCAGAATTGACAGACTTGCTAAGACTTTCCTCATTTAATTGTTCCTCCTAAAATTCAACAGAAAATAACTATAAGTCCGTGTAATATTTTGTAAAAAATAGGAAAGACAAACGTAACTCAAAAAGATCCGTCATCGTCCAATTTCTTGTCCCCTGCTTGTTAGTTTATTAAAGTGGTAAAATGATAATGTCGCAAATCTGAGACAAATATTGTTCCACAAAATTAGTGATTGACAAACTATTGTCGCACCTATACTTAACGTTAATGATATGGATATAAAATATTGTCATCATACAATATTTTGTATAAATTTTGCAGAATATCCAAAAAAATAGATATTTGGTGAGCAGTGAGCAGTGAGCAGTTGGCAGTTGGCAGTGAGCAGTTGGCAGTGAGCAGTGAGCAGTGAGTTAAACTCTCAAATAAGCTCTAAATTTGGCTTCGCGTACGAGTTGCGCTCTTTAGGCGCGAGTGCCGGAGATTATTCAAAACGTAAGTAATTTAAGTGTTTAATCACGTTTTTCTTCATTGTCCATTGTCCATTGTTAATTTTGCAAACGCTGGAAAACTGATAAAATAAAGTCGTAAATGAACGAGCGATTACAAAATTTCAAAATCGGCTGTCAGGGTTGGAATTATGCCGACTGGATCACCAAAGCGGGCGGCGAGAGCATCTTTTACCCGCGTGGGACGCGATCCGGCGGGATGCTCGAATTTTATGCACAAATATTTGAAACGGTTGAGGTTGACTCGTCTTTTTATGCGATTCCGCCGACCGCCGCGCTCGAAAACTGGTATCAAAAAACGCCCGTAGATTTTACCTTTTCTCCCAAACTGCCAAGAGAGATTACGCACGAAAAACTTTTGCACTCCGATTCATTTGAAATTCTGGAAGAGTTTTGTGAACGGATTCAAATCTTACGCGAAAAACTCGGGGTGGTGCTGATTCAGCTTCCGCCGAATCTTGAAACCTCCAAAACAAACGCCCAAAACTTAAGGAAATTCTTAGCCCGACTCCCGCAAAATATTCGGTTTGCGATCGAGTTTCGTCATCGGAACTGGCTGGTCGAATGGACTTTTCAGGAACTCAGAAAAAACCGAGTGGCGCTCTGTTTGGTCGAAGGTGAATGGATTCCGCGTGATTTGATGTTTGAGACGATCAAAAATCCAACCGCAGATTTTAGTTATACGAGATTTATGGGGAGCCGCGATCTGGAGCATTTTGATAAAGTGGTCCGTCCGCAACCGTCCAATCTCGAAAGCTGGCATGACGAACTTTCCCAACTCAAAACCGCCGATAACTTTATTTATTTCAGCAATTTTTACGAAGGTTACGCGCCCGCGAGTTCAAACAGTCTGAAGGAATTGTGCGGACAAAAGATAGTCAAGCCGGGCCTCCTCGAAACTCAAAAATCACTTTTCTAGCAGTAACTCAAACCTTTTCGCCCACCGGTTCGTAAAACAAACGTTTGGACTTTTCCAAAATGAAATAAAAATGCGGAGTTAAATAATAAATGGCAATGTCTAAAGGATTGAGAACATTACTCATGGTGGGCGGGATTCTAATCGCTCTTTTTTTGGTCGGTATGATCGGATTGTTTCTCTTGATAGAATCATCGGGTCGTCCGACGGTTTCAAATAACAGCGTGCTGGTCTTAAACGTCTCGGGAGACTTACCCGACTACGTGCCGGAGGATCCGACGGCAGAATTATTCGGAATGTCGCAGGGGCAATCTTTCACCGGTCTTTTGACTCAATTACGAAAAGCAAAAGTTGATAGTCGGGTCAGCGCAGTCCTGCTGGATGTCAGTTTCCCCCAAATCGGTTGGGGCAAGGCAGACGAACTTCGAGACGCGATCGCTGATTTCAAACAATCGGGCAAACCCGTTTATGCCTATATGGAAATCGGGATGAATAAAGAATATTACATTGCCTCGGCGGCGGATAAAGTCTTTTTGCCGCCATCAGGCGACCTTTATATCAACGGGTTCGCCGCTAATGCGATGTTTTTCCGCGGGGCACTCGACAAAATCGGAGCCGAGCCTGAATTTATTCAAATCGGTCCGAAATACAAAAATGCTCCCGACCAATATATTCGGAAGGAGATGGGCGAAGGGCAACGCGAAGTAACCAATTCGATATTGGACAGTTACTTTAACCGGTTTACACAGGCCGTAGCTGATTCGCGCAAAAAAACTCCCGAAGAGGTCAAAGAAATAATTGACAACGCTCCGCTGAATGCCGTCAAAGCCAAAGATAAAGGTTTGATTGACGGCGCCATGTATCGTGATCAGGTTGATGCCGAACTGAAAAAAGCTCTCGGCTATAAAGATGAGGATCAGCTCCGCACCATCAGCAATCGTGATTATCGCGAAATTCGGCCAGATTCGGTTGGTCTCAATAACGGACAGGAAGTAGCCATTATCTTTGCGTCGGGCGCCATTGTCGGCGGACGTTCCGCTGACGGAACCTTTGGCGGCGAACAAACTACCGGTTCGGACACGGTAGTCCGGGCGATTAACGAAGCCGTTGCCAATGATTCGATCAAAGCGATCATCCTCCGGGTAGATTCGCCGGGCGGTTCGGCTCTCGCTTCGGATTTGATGTGGCATGCCATCGAAAATGCCAAAGCCAAAAAGAAACCGGTGGTCGTTTCGATGAGCG